>NYTP01000143.1 GCA_002683575.1 Bermanella sp. | reverse complement strand
GTTCAGATACATTTACATCGGCAAGGTTAACCCCTTGTTGTTCGAGTAATTCACGTAGGCGTGGGGTTTGGGCGTCCAGTGCGTCACGTACCATTTGGTTATTACTGCCAAACGATACACTCACTTGATCATGCTGCACTTTGATTTTCACTTCCAGTGCCCCCAGTTCAGGTGGATCTAGTTGAATGCGGGCACTTTGAATGCTTTCACTGGCCATAATACTGATGCGCTTCGATACTTGATCATTCCATTGAGGATGCTGAGGAGGAATATCCAGCTTGTTAAACGATGCCGGTGATTTCTCTGTTGCTTGGGCTTGGCCTGATACCGGCTGCTCTAATGCCATGGATTTAGCCGATTGGGGGTCCTTAACCGCGCCCGCGGTGATGTCTACAAAATTAGCTTTGGCTTCATTTAAAGTCTGCATATCAATACCTGCAGGTTGTGCCAATGCATTTGCAGCACCTATTTCTTTTGCGGTGGCCAGTGTTTTGGGAGCTTCATGCATAGCCCCTGGTTCTAGCTCTAAGTCTTCTAATGATATTTCATCCGTCACAGGTTCCATTCCAAGCTCATCAAGGTTCATGGTTTTATTACCCTGTGCAAGTATTGCCGCGTTGGGGTTCACGGCTTGATCCGTTGCCAATTGTGTTTGCGTGGTTTGCAAGGGACTTGCTTGAAGTGCCCCTAGTTTCTTAGATTCATCGGGGCTAGTCAGCGCAGCGCCACTATCAACATATGTATCGGTTTCTATGGATGCACCTGGTTCAGCTGGTGTTAACGTCGTATTGGACTGCAAATGGGGCTGGGCACGGCGTAAGCTCTCAAGGTAAGACAACCCTTGAGGGGCTACTTCTTCGACTGTTTGCAGCAACGGGCTCTGCATAGGTTGGGTATATAAAATCTCTGGGGATACGCCCTCTTCCATTTCGCCACCCACCAAGGCTAAGGGACCAATAAAGCTTGAATCATCGGTTGATACCTGAGTTTGTAGTTGCGGCATAAAGGCGGCAAGTTCTTGCCCTACAGGCAAAGCCGATTGCTCGCTGGCTGCTTGTAACTGCTGAAAAAAACTTAAGCCTGTTTCGCCTTGTCCAGCTTCCGAAGATGCAAGGTCTGAGGTTTGAAGTGGCCCTAAGGCCCCATTTTTACTGGGTAATCCCTGTGATAATGGGCTGCTAGGTAAGTTTTGACTGGCGGGCGCGATAAGCGCAAGTAACGGTGACGCTGGCATAATTAAACCCAAATAGTGCTTCGATATTGGGAATTTGCAATGCTTAGGCCAAGTCTGAAAGGGTTACTTTAATTGTTGTAATTCTGTTTTGACGCAGCGGAATTCTGTTTGAATTTGCTCAAACACATAAGGGACTTGGTTCAGTTCATCTGCACGACCAAAGTCTTCTACTTTTTTTAATAACGCGGATAAGTTCTCTGCACAAATATTGGCACTGGCGCCTTTTAAGCTATGAGCAAGATCGGCTATTTGTTTGGCATCATTCGCATTAATCGACTTTTTTAATGCTTTTAATTTTTGTTCACTATCTTGTAAATATGTCATCACAAGGTCGCCGAACGCTTCTTCCATGACGTCTTTTAATTCTTGTATCTGAGCCATATTCAAATGCGACATGGTACCTACTCCTCAAGTTGGGTTTGCCATGATAGGCTAACCTTCACTTTATTGCCTTTATCTAAGTAAGTGAGACTATCACATAAACTGTATATCAGTGGAATCCCCCGGCCGGAGTAAGCAACATTTTCTTCTGATTTAAGGTTGATATTCGTATAATCAAAGCCTTTTCCGCTGTCTTCAACCGTGATAGTTAAGCACCCGCCACCCTGGGTGGGAGTGAGATCAAACTCAAATTTCACATAATCATTGTTTAACGTCTCCAGGGCTTTCGTGCGCAGGTTATAATATTCAGCAAACCCGTCTGCGGTTTTCTTAAGCTCTGAACTCAAACCAAGTACACCGTGTTCAAACGCATTGGAAAATAGCTCTGCCATGAGTGTATAAAGTTGCCCGCTAATGTTACGCATGGCAGGCACATCATTAAGAATATTCAGCATAACAGGCAAAGGATTAAACGTGCGCAGAGTGTCATCACGTAAGGTATACGTCATATTCCAGTTGGCTGGGCCAGTTATAGCCCCACTGGACAAATCAATATCCACCTTGCCGATGACTGACTCATCTACCATGGTTAGTTCCAGCAAAGTCGTGTCATCATCGCGGCCACTTTCACCTACAAATTTATTGACTTCAGATAAAATTCTGTCGAAATATTTTTCATTCGGGTATTGTTCAAAAACAGAAAAAAGCCTGTCTTCACCAAATAATTCGCTGTCAGCATTACGTGATTCAATGATGCCATCAGACCACATGTAAAACTTATCACCGGGCAAAAAATCGAATGACTGTGATTTTGTATCAAATGCTTGAGTGGATAAAACACCCAAAGGAAGATGGCTCGATTTAACATGCTCCACTTTGTTCGATGCTTTTCGATATATAGCAAAGTCGGGCAGCCCTCCCATCCATACTTCTAACTCTTGTCGTCTAAAACTAAGACTCGCCATACAGGTGCAACAGAAATACCCCACTGGCAAAATCTTTTTTAATTTAAGATTTATTTCTCGCAGAATATCGGCCATTAAAAAGCCTTTTGCGGTCATGCCATAAAAAATTTCAGCCAATGGCATCGCACCAATAGCCGCGGGTAAACCATGACCGGTGAAATCACCCAATAATATATGGATACTGCCTGAGGGTTTACGTGCTGCGAGTAAAACGTCGCCATTAAAAATCGAAAAAGGCGAAAGCATATGTTTAATATTGGGCAGGTCTAGGCAACCACTGTGTGCCACATTATCATAAACAGCTTTTGCTACCTCTTGCTCATGACGCATGTGATCATTATTTTCACGAATCACATCCCGTTGCGATTGCAATGTATTGTGCATTTTCAACATACGACCAAAAGCACTGATTTTGGCTTGCAAAATAATTTTATTATACGGTTTAGAGATAAAGTCATCGCCACCACTTTCTAAGCAGGCAGCAAGATCGGAGGCTTCTTGAAGGGACGTTAAGAAGATAATGGGAACCATATCTTCACCGGCTAATGTTTTGATGGCTCTAGCCGCTTCTTGCCCATTTAGGTTGGGCATAATCACATCCAGCAAAATAATATCGGGCTTTTGCTGCATGTATTGATCAACCGCTTCATTGCCATCCGCGGCTTCACATACCTGATGCCCCATTTTCTTTACAATGGCACAGAGAATCATTCGGTCAGATTGGTTATCATCTGCCACCAGAATATTTAGTGGTCTTGCTTCCATACCCGACCCCAATTTTTTACCATTTAATCAATAGTAAAAAGTTTTTCAAAATTCGAAATCGTCAATATTTTTTTGACATCTGCATTACAGTTAGTAATCCGCACATTGGCACTTTCGCCGCCAGCATGATCACGCAGTAATAACAGCATACCTAAGGCTGAACTGTCTAAATAACTGGCTTTAGACATATCAATAGTATAATGAGAAACACTTGCACCTGCTTCTTCGTACGCATCACGAAATTCTTGATGGGCACTAAAATCAAAGCGTCCCTCTACGGCCACTGTTAACTCTTGGCCCTTGACTGTAGCTTTTATCGGCATGTCAAACCTCTTTATTCCCTGTCATGATTAAACTGCTCTTGTTGAGCATAGTTCAAAAAAAATGAGTTGGTAAAGTTTCACCGGCTATTTTGCTCTCTTCAAGCGACTCACCACATGGGATGCAATCTGGTTGAGGGGTAAAATCGTATCTGCAGCACCCAGCTCAACGGCCGCACCCGGCATCCCCCAAACCACCGAACTGTTCTTATCCTGCACAATCGTATAACAGCCAGCTTGCTTTAATCGCAGCATAGCCTTGGCACCATCGGCCCCCATACCCGTCAACATGATGCCTATGGATCGTTTTGCCAAACTGGGAATGGCCGTAATAGAGTCAAACAAGACCTCTACTGAAGGCTTGTGTAGGTTAACCCGTTCGCCGCTATACACCTTGCAATAAAAATGACCGCCTTTTTGTACCACAGAAAAATGCCGATCACCTGGTGCGATATAAATATGACCAGGCATTATCTTATCGCCATCATGGGCTTCACTCACACTTTGCGGAATAAGGCTATCAATGCGTTTAGCGAATGAAGCACTGAATACCGGAGGAATATGCTGAGTGATGACAATGGGAGGCGTATCGCCAGGGAGCATACATAAAAATTCCCGAATAGCTTCCGTGCCACCAGTGGATGCACCAATGACAATGAATGCTTCTTTATTTAAACCTTGCTTGGGAATAGTGGGAACGGACTTAACAACCGGTCGATTGGCCTGTTCTTCTAATCGCCCTATGTTGGCCACTGATGCCATTTTTACTTTATCGACAATTTCTTGAGCATACTCAGTCAGTAATTCTGGATTATCGGCACTGGGCTTTCCGATGTAATCAACCGCTCCTAACTCAAGTGCTTCTAATGTTGAGGGTGCGCCCTTTTGAGTTAGGGTTGAGATCATTACCACAGGCATGGGTCTTAAACGCATTAGGTTACGTAAAAACGTAATGCCATCCATTTTAGGCATTTCAATATCAAGGGTAATCACATCAGGCGCCAGTGATTTTATTTTCTCACGGGCAATGTATGGGTCCGCAGCGGTGCCAACCACCTTAATTGAGGGCTCAGAGGAGAATATTTCGGTTAACACTTTGCGTATTAATACTGAGTCATCGACGATCAAAACTTTAATCATGATTCATCCAGTTTAATCAAATAGTTCGATATTAGAGTCATCTTTATGTGCCCTGATGGAATCAAGATACCCTTTCTCACGCTGAATAATGGTTTCATTTTTAGTCGTTGTAATTCGGCGTACCTTGACACTGCCTGTGTCTGGAAAATATAAAATTTTACGAGAGAAAATATCACCGACATCAGCCGCTGACACATTAAGACCTTCTTTTCTTAAAAAGTCATAGGCAAACAAAATATTGCGCTGGCCTACATCGGTCATACTGGCTAATACTTGACCGCCACCAAACAACTTCACTTCTAAATTTCGTTTACTACACCCTAATTTATAAAGTGTATTTAACAGGTACTCCATGGCCCAATTACCGTAACGGGTTTCAGATGTATTAGCATCACTTCCCCATTGAGCACTGCTATGCTCATTTTGAATGGGCAGCATAAAGTGATTCATACCTCCAATACCTAG
The DNA here is from genome assembly GCA_002683575.1 of Bermanella sp. Lineage (GTDB taxonomy): Bacteria > Pseudomonadota > Gammaproteobacteria > Pseudomonadales > Oceanobacteraceae > Bermanella. The sequence goes on along the minus strand of NYTP01000143.1, from coordinate 12,826 downwards.
TTTGGTATCGCGGATGCAAGCACTAATACACGAACCTAAAACCGTACCGATCATTTCACCATGGGTGGTCACATAAAACTCACCGGGTAAGATTTTTGCGCACCATACCTCAAGTTTAGGATCAAAATAGCGATTAACATGTTCGAACCCTTTCTCAGCCAAAGGCTGATTGAGTGAGTGATCTGTCATATCAACCCACCTTCTGATAAATGGTGCGACCTTTTGAAATGAATCTTGAAGTCATGCCATTTAAACTTTCACTGTGCCCAATAAATAAATACCCACCGTCATTGAGTTGATCAGCTAAACGTTCAAATAATTCTTTTTGCGTTTCTTTATTAAAATAAATCACCACATTTCGACAAAATATCACATCAAATTTATGTTTCATCGGCCATGGGCCTAATAGATTTAAACGATTAAACTGAACAAGTTCACGAATATCGGGCTTAACTAAGCCCATACCCGATTTTGTATTTTGTTGAAAGCAGGACAAGTAATCCCTAGGAAGCTGTTCAATATCTGCAAGAGGGTAAACCCCTGCTTTACCTTTCGCTAACACATCACTATCTAAATCTGTGGCTAGTATTTTAATATTGTACTGACTGACAGGCATGTTCTTATGCAGGGTGATGGCAATACTGTATGGTTCGGGCCCAGTTGAACATGCCGAGGACCAGATTCGAATAGGTTGATTCTTATTTTGCTTTTTCCAAAGCGGGATTACTTCTTTTGCTAGGTATTCAAAGTGATGAGACTCACGGAAGAATGATGTTAAGTTAGTGGTAATAGAGTTCACAAACTCATTCATTTCTAACGCTTGATTTTGATCTAGATAAACACAGTATTCACGAAAGTCTCGCAAGCCCAGTTTGCGCACGCGTCGAGAAATACGGCTGTAAACCAATTCTTTTTTATGCTCTCCTAATACGATACCGCTGATATCATAGGCCATGGCAGCGAGACGTTTAAAGTCTTCGTCTGCCATGGGGAATTCCTTTCCAGAAAAGTCCATAGTCATAGGCTTATTTAAAACTCTTGCCAATCATCGTCATCATCCTTCACAACCGGGCGACTTGCAGGAGATGAAGGTGCACTGGGAGCAGAAGACACAGGCGCTTTTGGCGCAGGGCTGGCATGATTCATATGACCATGTGACATCATAGGGCTTGCATGCACATCCGAACCTGAAGCCACTTTAAAGAAGCCGACCAATTCCAGCATGTTTTTGGCTTGCTCTGTCATAGTTTCACTGGCTGCGGATGCTTCCTCAACTAGAGCAGCATTTTGCTGGGTCATTTCATCCATTTGGCTAATGGCTTTGTTTACTTGCTCTATACCACTTGCTTGCTCTTCTGATGCCGAACTGATCTCTTTGATCATGGTATTGACTTTTTCGACGGCTTCGACAATTTCGGCTAATGTTTGCCCTGACTTATTGACCAGATCCGTACCGTTATCTACTTTCTCAACACTGTCGCGAATGAGATCTTTGATTTCTTTAGCGGCACCAGCGCTTCGTTGTGCAAGATTACGCACTTCACCCGCAACCACCGCAAAACCTTTACCTTGTTCGCCAGCACGAGCGGCTTCCACCGCGGCATTGAGGGCCAATAGATTCGTTTGGAAAGCTATCTCATCAATAACACCGATAATGTCCGCAATTTTTTTACTGGACGTGTTGATCTCTTCCATGGCACCAACGGCTCTACTGACCACCTCACCGCCTTTTTGTGCCTTGCTCTGAGCATTTGCCGCTAGGTCATTCGCATGAGACGCATTTTCACTGGTTTGACGCACTGAGCTGGTCATTTCTTCCATACTCGATGCGGTCTCTTCAAGGCTAGATGCTTGCTCTTCGGTACGCTGGCTTAAATCCGTATTACCCTGGGCAATTTCGGTAGAGCCTGTACTTACTGTGTTGGCTGATTCACGAATACGACCAATCACATCTGTTAGGCGCTCACCTGTGGCATTGGCATCTTGTTTTAACTTCCCAAATATCCCTTGATATTCCGCTTCTATGCGCTCGTCTAACTTACCATGTGCCATCGCATCTAATACACGAGCGGTATCGTTGATGACATTTTCAGAGATCGTCATCAAACTATTTAGCCCCATGCTTAAACTTTTAAAGAATCCACTTTTATCATCGATAGACGCTCGACGACTCAAGTCGCCTTTACCAGCGGCTTCGATAATATTATCAACCTCACGCTCAACAGAGACTTCTTCTGTGCGATCATTCCATTCGACAACTGTACCTAAGCGCTCTCCTTCTGGGCTTACAATTGGGTTAGCAATTAATGCAAAGGTGCGTCCACCCACCACAATTTGAGTGCGATAAGTATCTTTTAACGCGCTTAACATTTGGCGTTGATGCGCTGGGTTTTTATGGAAGATATCGATATTGCTGCCCAGTACCGTATTTGCAGAAAAGTTCGGCAAATCCTTACGTACATCCGATTCCGCAACACGCAACATACCGGCTACCGCTTCATTAGTGTAAATAACATTTTGATCATTATCAGCAATCATGGTGTTAGCTGTACAGGCATCAAGCGCCAGACGAACACGAGAGTTTTCATCCGCAATGCGTTTTTGCTCGGCCTCCTGGGCGAGTTGCTCTGTTTTATCCGTCCACTCAACCACGGTACCAATACGATCGCCTTTTTCATCCTTAATAGGATTAACAATCAAAGCAAAAGTACGACCACCTAACTCAAGCTGAGCACTATGCGTGCCGGTAAGAGAGTCGAGCATTTTACGTTGATAACTTGGGTTTTTATGGAATATATCAATATTTTGCCCCAGTACGTTATCCACTGAGAAACTAGAAATACTTTTCTTAATGTCAGATTCAGCCGTAACAAACATGTCCTGCACACCTTTATTGGTATACACAAGATCATAGTTTTCATCGGCTACCATTAGGCATGATTCTGCACATGAATCTAATGCACGTCGAATACGGTTATTGGAAATTCTTTGTAACCTTTGTTCGGTGATATCAATTGCATACTTAACCACTTTATAAGGCTTGCCATCTTCATCAAGAATTGGATTGTATGAAGCTTGAATCCAAATTTCATTTCCCGCTTTACCAAAACGTTTGAACTCTTCTTGTTTGAAATCGCCATTATTCAAATGAGACCAAAAATCTTTATATTCATTACTATTTTTATACTCAGAGTCGACAAATATACTATGGTGCTTGCCCTGAATCTCTTCCAATCTATAACCCATTGCGTTCAGGAATAGATCATTTGCTGTGATAATCGTGCCATCCATTTCAAATTCTATAACCGCTTGCACTTTGTTAATGGCCACGACTTTTTCTAAATTTTCTTTAGCAACTTGTTTGTCAATGTCGGAATCTTGATCACCGGATAATATGTCTTTAACACTATTACGTAAGTTCACCATGGTATAAATAAGCTTCGCTAACTCATCTTTACCTTTGGTACTTGGCTTGTAACTGTAATCACCATTGGCCGTTGCATTGGCGCTGCGTGTAGCCAATACCAAAACCGTAAGGAATTTATGGGCTTGCATCCAGCTCGCAATCAACCCCGCAGCACACAGCAAACTCAAGACAATTAGTGCATTGCCCGCTTGTTCACTTGGTATCGCTATGAACGCGTATACCAGCCCAATAATTGGCATTAACCAGGGCATTATGAATTTATACTGTATGCTCATGCGGCTTAAACTATCCATTTTATTTCCACCTAATCATCAATTGTCAAAAGGTTTTGAAGCTCTAATAAGATCACCATGTGTTTGTTCACGGTTACTAATCCTTTTATATAGTTTGAGTTTTGGTTATCACCTAATCCTTTGTTATTCGCCTCACCTATGGGTACATCGTAAACATCACTAATGGCATCTACGATAATCCCCATTGTTCGGGTGCCTATGTCGGTAAATATTTTCAACACCACAACCACCGTTTCTTCACCGTAATCAACTTTAGGTAAATCAAAGCGTTGACGTAGATCCATGATAGGAACAATGGTGCCTCGCAGATTAATCACACCCTTAAGATATTTTGGGCTATTGGGAACCGGTGTTGCAGATTCCCAACCGCGAATTTCTTGAACGGCCAAAATATCCACACCGTATTCTTCTTCGGCCATAATAAATGTTAGGTATTGCTCAGTAAGCACCCCATCTTCAAAACCGGCTTGTTCTTCCACAACATTCGCTGCACTCATAATTGTCACATTCCGTTATGCAGCCTGATGACTGCTATCACTTATCTTCAGCGATGGTCCACTCATTTTTGATAGGCTACTAACGTCGACAATCAATGCGACCGTGCCATCACCTAAAATGGTGGCACCAGATATGCCATCAACGCGACGGTAGTTTTCTTCTAAACTTTTTATCACCACTTGCTGCTGACCCAGTAGCTCATCCACAACCACACCAATTTTCTCACCGTCTGTTTCAACCACTACAATGATGCTGTCTTCAATGGATCGATTTTCTGTATCAATATGAAAAATTTCATCAAGCTTAACAATCGGTACGTATTCATCCCTGAGCTGTAAAACATCGCTATGACCACCAACTTGATTAATTGAACGATCATCAAGTTGAATCGACTCAACAATACTGACAAGTGGAAAGATATAAATTTCCTGACCTACCTTCACTAACTGTCCATCTAATATCGCTAGCGTCAAAGGTAAACGAATGACAAACCGTGAACCCTTTCCTCGCTCAGAACTGACCTCTATTGAACCATTGAGTGCGGCGATATTTCGGCGTACCACATCCATGCCAACACCACGACCAGACAGATCACTTACGACATCTGCGGTTGAGAAACCGGGCTGAAATATCAAATCAAATATTTGCTCTTGGCTTAAACTTGCGCCCTCAGGTACTAATCCTTTTTCCATGGCTTTTGCAAGAATACGATCCGTATCTAAACCTGCACCGTCATCTTTAATTTCAATAACGATATTACCGCTTTGATGGTATGCATCTAATTTAACGGTACCGGTTTCAGACTTCCCGGCTGCTTTACGGTCTGCAGGCATTTCAATGCCATGATCTATGGAGTTTCGAATCAAGTGAACCATGGGGTCCCCTATTTTCTCCATGACCGTTTTATCAAGCTCTGTACTTTCACCCGACATGACTAACTCTATTTTTTTGTCCAAAGAGATACTCACATCACGCACCAACCGAGGGAATCGACTGAATACAAAACTAATCGGCATCATGCGGATCTTCATCACGCTTTCTTGCAACTCTCGAGTATTGTGTTCCAACTGCGCTAATCCTTCTTGCAGTCTCTGCACACGAGAAATATCAAAATTTTGACCAAGTTGACCAAGCATCGACTGGGTAATAACCAATTCACCCACCATATTAATGAGACTATCGACCTTATCGATACTCACTCGAATCGATGAACTTTCTTGTGTTTTAGCCGGTTGCTTAGCAGCGGCTTTTTCCACAGGTTTTGGTTCAACTGGAGTCGGTTTAGGCTGTTCGCTTTGAACTTCTTGGGGCTCATTGGACGGATCAGCCGAGCTTGAGTGATCGGCAATATCATGACCTGATAAGGGCGTAATGATGATCTCAGCATCATCAATGACCCATTCAAACACCTCATCAATATCGTTTTTCTCAATGGCACACGGTATGGTAATTTCCCAGCTTACATAACACATCTCTGGGTCTAAGCTGGTGAATTCAGGTAAGCGTTGATACTCGAGAGTGACTTGCATGTTGTTATCACACAAGTCGGCTAATTGACGAAACATTCGGGCAGGTTCATTTCCCGTTTGAAGAATCGTTAGTTCGGGAATAAAACGAATATGCCAACCCTGGCCATCACTATCACCTGAAGCAGGGGTGGTTGCTTCTGGTGGTTGTCCATCATCACTGGCTGTCGCTGTTTCGTCATTTAGAATGGCTTCAAATTGACTTTTAAGAGTGGTGGTCTCTTCGGTATCGGCTTGCGTACCAGACTGTAAGTCTTGTAATAATTGGCGAATACAGTCGACACTTTTTAGTAGCAGGTTTTGTATATCCTGACTCATGGCACGTTGACCACTGCGAATTTGATCAAGCAGCGTTTCTAATACGTGGGTAAAATCAGCAACCTGGGTAAAACCAAATGTACCGGCGCCACCTTTCATAGAGTGAGCGGCTCGAAAGATGGTATTGATCACTTCTGGGTCTGGATCCACCAATTCCATATCGAGCAAACCTTGCTCCATGGCATCAAGTCCTTCATAACTTTCTTCGTAAAAGACTTGGTGAAATTGGCTTAGATCAATACTCATCGGTTTATCCCAATACTTTCTTAATCGTGGTTAGTAACTGGTCTGGGTTGAATGGTTTTACGATCCAACCGGTTGCGCCTGCACTCTTACCTTCCATTTTTTTATCGCCGGACGATTCGGTTGTCAGCATGAGAATAGGGGTAAATTTATAACTGGGTAAGGCACGCAAGTTTTTGCATAGCTCAAGTCCATTCATATTGGGCATATTGACATCGCTCAACACAAGATCAACGCCTTGTCCCTGTGCAAATTTAAGTGCTTCTGCGCCATCACTGGCTTCAATTACATCGTGGCCGGCACCCTTGAGGGTAAAGCTCACCATTTGTCGCATAGAAGCTGAATCATCTACTGCTAATATTTTTGCCATTAATTGGTCTCCCGATTTAATGCCCGCTCAATCCAATGTGTTTATCAATGCCTAATAATTTGGCAGTTGCCACGACCTGTTCCGACGGATTAGGCCAGGAGAGCTTGCGGCTATCTTTGGCCAATGCCTTATGGAAACTCAAAAGAAGTTGTAAAGCGGAAGTATCAATTTGCTCGACGTCTGATGATTGCACTTCGACATCATTGCCGGATTGAAGAAAGCGTTCCATTTGCCCATGCAGCTCCTCTGCTTTGACTATGGTACAGCGAGTACCTAAGTCGATTTTGTCCATGTCCATTTTCATACTGCCTAAAAGTCATTTAAATATAATGTTAGACCCTAAAATGCATATTGGTTAAAGCTTGAGCGAACTTTTTTTGCTAATGACTATGAGCTATGAAGACGATGAAGTTGTGCTCCAATTTCATCTAAAAGCTTTTGGTTCTGTTGATTTTCTGACGCAATGGCTTGGTCATTGAGACGGGATTCTAACTTTTCATAACTCTTAAGTTTTTGATTCAGTGTTTGATAAATCTCTCTGGCTTTCGTGAGTTGCTCTTTTATTTGAAAAATATGATTATTTTGCTGAGCAATGGCATCATCGATTTGATGCATAAAAGATTCAAATTGTTGAATTTGTAAACCCGATACTTTCACACTGGCTTGGGTTTGAAAATTGTCTCGGTAATCCTGTTGATAACCGAGCAGTGTTTGGCTTTTTTCTTCTTCACTGGCCAGCTTTTGTTGCAAAGCACCAATGTAGGTAAGCGCTTCATTTACCGCATTTTGCGCAATTTGTACTAAAGGTTTGAGCCGTTTTGCGCGCTCATGACTCATTGTGTTTCAGCCGCCCCTTGAGCTTGGGCTGGCCGGCCAATGGCTTCGTTTAATATCATATGCAATCCCTCCATACTTTGTGCAAGGTCGATAGCTTGATCCAGGTCTTGCGCTAAATAAGCTTTCATTACTGGGTTTAACCTGACTGCCAAATCCAACTCAGGGTTGCTGCCTGGGTTATACGCTCCCACACTAATTAGATCTTTGTTTTGCTGGTACAGGCTGTATAAATATTTAAATTTCTGCGCGGCTTTTAGAGTCGCACTATCGACAATTTGCGGCATGGCACGGCTAATGGATGCTTCCACGTCAATGGCGGGGTACTGACCTTCCTCGGCTAACCGGCGACTGAGCACAACGTGACCGTCTAATATGGCCCTGGCGGAATCTGCAATCGGGTCCTGAAGGTCATCCCCTTCTGTTAGTACCGTATAAAATGCGGTAATCGAGCCGCCCCCAGGCGGGCCATTACCAGTACGTTCAACCAGTTTAGGAATCTTTGCAAATACCGATGGTGGATACCCTTTGGTCGCAGGGGGCTCACCAACAGCCAAGGCAATTTCGCGCTGTGCCTGGCCATAACGGGTGAGGCTATCCATTAATAATAAAACGTCCTTGCCTTCATCACGAAAATACTCGGCAATGGCCGTGCTCAAAGAAGCTGCTCGCATGCGCATAATTGGGCTGTCATCGGCGGGACTGGCCACTACAACCGCGCGTTTTAAGCCTTCTTCGCCTAAAATATCTTGAATAAATTCTTGTACCTCTCGACCACGCTCACCAACCAACCCCACCACCACAATATCCGCTGAGGTAAACCGCGTCATCATGCCTAACAAAACACTTTTACCCACACCGGAGCCGGCAAATAAACCCATACGCTGTCCACGACCAACCGTTAGCAGGGCATTAATGGCTCTTATTCCAACATCCATTGATTCTCGTATGGGTGCTCGATGCATAGGGTTAATAATCTTACCTGCCAGGCTGATGTGCTCATTACTGACAATGTCCCCCAAGCCATCTAAGGGTTGACCGGCCCCGTTTAGGACACGTCCCAATAAACCAAAGCCCGCAGGAATTTGGTCGCCATCTAATATTGGGGTGACTTTAGCCCCAGGTGAGAGCCCCTCTACTGGCTCAATGGGCATTAAAAAAAAGCGATCTCGATCAAAGCCCACCACTTCGGCTTCTATATTTTCGTGACCTTGTTCCACCCAACAACGATCGCCCACTCTGACTTTGCAGCCAATGGCTTCCATAGTTAATCCCACCATACGGGTTAAGCGTCCAGATACGAGGGGCTGACAATGATACTCGCCATGCTCTTTTAACCAACGAATGGATTTAAGGCTCATGGGAATCACCCTTAGTTGCATGATCACCTGATATTGAATCATCGCCGTCAACATTTTGCAGGTCATCACCTGATTCGGCATCATCATCTGATGGCTCATCGGATGTGACTGTCTCATCTGCATTGTCAGATTGAGCTGATGTTTTATCCTGTTCTTTAGAGCTTTGCTGATCTTCGGTAAGGGGTGCACCCTCGTCACCTGAGCGCTTTGGTTGATGGACAGCCGAGTCTTGTGGCACATCGTGAATTTCTAAGCCCGTGTCAGCCGTGCTTTGATTATCCTGTGCAGTGGCATCTTTGTTTAAGGGTAAATCATCCTCACTGTCATCTGCATTTAACGAAAGCTGTAACTGGTGGCGATATTGTTTTTCAATGTCAGCCCAACGACTGCTCAATGTAAAATCCACGCTACTGTAGCGGGTATGTACCTTACACCCCCCTGCTTCAATATTATCTGTGGCATGTGCAACACCGTCGAAGTCACCTTGTTCGATGGCGGCCTCTATAAAAGGTAAATCCTGAGGGTTTACTTCGATTTTTAATTCACCGCTATCAAGCGGCAGAGCATTCAATGCCTGCTCAACAAGTTTGACGATATGTTCACTGCCTTGACTAAGCTCTTGTGTGATAACCGCTTTTGCTATGGCTAAAATAATATCGGGTAGGTTGTCTGTTAATTGTGTTTTTTGTTCAGTGATTTGAGTTTCTATAGAAGAAAGTATGGCTTGCAGTTTTTTTGATTGCTTTTCATTTTCTTCACTGCCATTACTGAATGCTTGTTTTTCACCTTGTTCAAAGCCGCTATCAAACCCCAGCTTGCGGCCTTCTTCTTTGCCTTGCACAAGGCCTTCTTTATAACCGTCTTCGTGGCCTAATTTTTCACCTTTTTGCCGCCCTTCCACCAGCCCTTGTTCTAGGCCTTCGTTAAAGGCTTCTTGACGAATACTTTCAAGTTGATCAGCCGTAAGCGGTTCAACTTCAATTTCTTCATCTTCAACCAGCACTTCTTCTTGTTCATCTTGAGCATGCTCTTCATTGTGAACAAGGTGTTTTGGCTCTGTCCAAAATGGCAAATTCCAGCGCTTAGAATCTTTTACTTCACTGGCCGGTATACGCTCGCGGCGTTCGCTCATGGTGACTGCACTCTACAATTTTAAAACATGAATGGATTATTGGGTTACAGCATTTGCTCGCCACCGGCACCACCTAATACAATCTCGCCTGCATCTGCCATTCGACGGGCAATGGTGAGTATTTCTTTTTGAGCACCTTCCACTTCACTGACTTTAACCGGACCTTTGGCTTCCAGGTCATCACGTAGTAATTCAGCAGCACGTTTGGACATGTTGCGGAATATTTTTTCTTTCAATTCTTCATCTGCACCTTTAAGGGCAATAGTGAGTATGTCACCCGAAATTTCACGCAGTAATACTTGAATACCTCGGTCATCCACCTCATTAAGATTCTCAAAGACAAACATAAGATCTTGAATTTGTACGCCCAATTCTTCGTCCACTTCTTTGATCTGATCCAGTAGTTCGCCACTTAATGTACTATCAAGATTATTAATGATCCCTGCCGATACTTTGACACCACCCATTTGCGTGGTTTGTTGGCCTTGATTACCTGAGAATTGTTTCTCGAGAATATCGTTCAGCTCTTTTAATGCGGCAGGTTGTACGGCTTGTAACGAGGCAACCCGCATCATGATGTCTAGGCGCACTTTTTCGTCAAAGTTATATAGAATTTCAGCCGCTTGATCGCTTTCTAAATAGGCGATAACAATGGCTTGAATCTGAGGGTGTTCGTGACGGATAACGTCAGCAACGGCTCGGCTTTCCATCCACTTTAATGTATCCAAACCCGTGGTATTGCCACCTAGTAAAATACGATCAATTAGACCACCGGCTTTATCCGCACCCAATGCTTGGGTCAACATATTACGAATGTATTCGTCTGCGCCTAAACCCAGGCCCGTTTGCCCTGATAAACTATCGAGGAACTCTGCAACAACCCCTTCCACTTGTGACTGGGTGACATCTTTTAATTGCGCCATAGTGGCACCCACGGCTTGCACTTCCTTTGGCCCAAGATGCTTGAGAAGTTCAGCTGCGTCTTTCTCCCCTAAGCTCATTAATAAGATCGCCGCGCGGGACTTATGATCCAAGCTAGCCAATTCACCTTTAGGCTGTGCTGCAGGTGGCTGTGCTGGGGCTGGTTGTTGTTCATCCTTCGGCATTGTTCACCCATTTCTTAAATGCTTGCGCCACTCTTGCTGGGTCTTCAGCAATTAATCCTTTCAGTGCATCCAGCTGACGCTCGAAACCTTCACTGGCACCTGGTAATAGGAATTCATCGGCACCTGCTAACGTTACTTTATCATCGCCAAATAAGTCATCACCATTGCCCAACTCATCAAGCTCACCTTCAATCTCAGCGTTTTCATCCATTTTGCCGCGTTCAATTAAGTTACGAACGATCGGACGAATAACACCAAATATGACGATCAATAAGAACAAGCCCGCTAAAACCTGTTTAACAATTTCCCAGAACCAAGGTTGACGCCAGAAGTCCGGTTCACCGAGCTCTTGTGGCCCACCTAAGAATGCGCTGTTAATGACACTGACACTATCTCCACGTGCTGCATTAAAACCCACCGCGTCCTTCACCAGTAACTCTAAACGGGTTAATTCTTCTGCGCTCCAAGTGACATTTTCAGTGGTACCGGTTTGAGGGTTCACGCGAGAACGATCATTAACCGCAACCGAGACCGTAACACGACGCACCTTGCCCACTTGATGTTGAGTATGACTCAAAGTTCGGTCAACTTCATAGTTGCGGGTGGCTTCACTGCGGCGTTCTATGGGTTGATTTTGACCCTCTCCACCCCCGTTTGCTTCTTCCGGCACCTCTGGAGCCCCCGGTGGTTGGTTGGCTAATGCCCCTGGAATACCACCATCAACCTTGTTTAGACTTTCTTCATCTAAGGTCTGCTCACTGCGTAATGCAATCAAATCTGGGTTGTATAGCTCTTGGGTTTGCTCAACTGAGGTGAAGTCTAAGTCAGCACTGACCTCGGCTTGAAAATTATCGGCGCCTAATACGGGTTCTAAAATACGTTGCACACGCTGATTTAAATTATCTTCAAGTTTACGGGTAAATTCATATTGCTTCGCGGCAAGCAGGTCATCCGTACCTTGTTCATCTTTACTGAGAAGATTGCCTTTTTGATCCACTAGCGTCACATTTTCAACCGGTAGCTCAGCTATACTGCTGGCCACTAAATTGATGATGGCTTCGGCCTGAGCTTGTTTTAATCCTTTGCCGCCATATATTTCTAAAAACACCGATGCACGAGGTTCACGATCATCTCGAACAAAAACAGATTGCTTAGGAATGGCTAAATGTACCCGAGCATTTCTAACACTTTGCAAACTGGCAATTGTGCGTGCTAATTCGCCTTCTAAACCGCGACGATAGCGCGCACTTTCTATGAATTGGCTGGTTCCTAAACCTTGCTCGCTATCGAGTAGTTCTAAGCCAACAGAGTCGTCAACTTCTGCTAACACGGGGGCCAGGGCAAGACGAGCATCATGAATATCCGTTTCAGGTACGGTGACAATGCCAGTAGTGGGGTTAATGCGATAATCAATGCCGGTTTGATCCAAGATGGCGAGAATTTCTTTGGCGTTAAAATCTTCAAGGTTACTAATTAATGGGCGGTACTGTGTTTCTTGAGACCAGATCACCACCCCGATACCTAAGGCCAGCAAAACTGCGAAACCAATTAGTAATGCAACCTGACGAACAATCGTGAGTTTATTAAACCCCATCATCACCGGGTTTATTTCACTGGCGTCCATGGCATCGGGAAGAGTTTCATTAAAACCATCAGCAGAATCACTGACATTAGGGTCCGATTCTGCTGGAAAGTTATCCCCCGTTTCTGCGGGTACG
>NYTP01000142.1 GCA_002683575.1 Bermanella sp. | reverse complement strand
AGGGTTTTCCATTGAAGCTTTAAGCGTCGCTGCCAACCTCTCGTAGAGGTTATTGCTAGAGGTAAAAGCAATAGAATGGCCAGTGCACCGATGAGTATATAAGGGCGCTTTTCAAGATCGGTTATTAATTCGGATAACTCAAAGCCAAGAATCAATGCGGTGTATGCGAGTAAATGCAACATTGCATATAAGAACACTGCCAGGCCTAACCTTCTGCGCACAGGCTGAAGATTAAGCTTCAGCCAGCGCTTTAAGTGACGCACCGATAGAACCAACCATAAAAACCCCATAGCCCATAACCCCAATGTATGCACTACGGCTTTAGCGGGCTCGGGACCATAATAGAAAATATCCCCGGCAAACTGCACCTGATAAAAGCCATAAGCCAGCTGAAATATAGGAAGGAACACCAGAGCCCATGCAGACACATTAATGCAGGAGGCTAGGTTTATCTTTAGGTTTGTCATCAATAGTATCGCTTAAGGTCCATGCCTTTATACATATGTGCAACCTGCTCTTCATAACCATTGAACATCTTTGTCGGTATGCGCTTGAGGTTAAAAAAGCTGGACGGCAACCGTCGCTCACTGGCCTGACTCCAACGAGGGTGATCAACCTGAGGATTCACATTGGCATAAAAACCATATTCATTGGATGCAATTTGATTCCAAGTGGTTTGCGGCATTTCTTCTGTAAAACGGATTTTGACAATGGATTTAATGCTTTTAAACCCATACTTCCAAGGGACAACCAAGCGAATAGGCGCGCCGTTTTGATTGGGTAAGGATTTCCCATATAAGCCTGTTGCCATAAATGACAACTCATTCATGGCTTCATCCATACGTAAACCTTCTTTATATGGCCAATCTATAGTGGAGAACACACTTTTTTGTGCTTTTAGGTTGTCAGGATCATAGATGGACGTGAACTCAACATATTTGGCTTTTGATGTGGGTTTGAACTGCTTCAGCATATCGGCCAACGAAAAGCCTACCCAAGGAATAACCATCGACCAAGCTTCAACACAGCGCAGCCTATATATGCGCTCTTCTAGCTGTTGCTTTTTCACAATGTCTTTAAGAGAAAATTGACCTGTCACTTCAGCATGACCGGCAACTTCAATGGTCCAATCATCCGTCTTTAGTTGGCTGGCATTATTTACTGGGTCATCTTTTCCAGTGCCTAGCTCATAAAAGTTATTGTATGTGGTGACGGCCTTCTCAGGAGTAAGGGTTTCCTTCTTTCCGTAGGCAGTTGACTTAAATGACAGTGCATTGGCTAACAAGGAAGGCGACATACCTGAAAATGCAGCACCTGCCAGACCGTAGAGGCCTTGCTTCATGAATTTACGGCGCTGATGATAGATCGACTCAGGAGTGACATCGGCTTCGGTAAGAATGGAACTGGATTTAGAAAGGGATTTAATCAGCATGTCTGGTCTCCTTGGGGTAAAAGATTAGACCAGACATACAAAGAAAGTTCGATTAACTTACTTTTGCGCAGACTTGCGCTCTTTGAACATTTTTCTTGCGGTCACAACTGGGCCAGATAACCCATAAATTAGGAATATCGCCAATAGAATTAGTGGCGGATCAATGGCAACCACTGCAAAAACTCCCACAACCGCCAGCATGGCAACAAATGGCACCTTACCTTTAAGGTCAAACCCTTTAAAGCTGTGATACAACACGTTACTCACCATCAGAATACCGGTAGCGCCGACAACCACGGCCATTAGAATAGAGACACTCGGACCAGAGACGCCGTAGTCATTTAATGCCCAAACGGTACCGGCAACAATAGCAGCCGCTGCTGGACTGGCAAGACCAGTGAAGTAGTTCTTATCCGCAGTATCAATTTGAGTATTAAAGCGCGCTAGACGAAGTGCCGCTCCTGCCACATAAATAAAGGCAGCGATCCAACCCGCTTGACCTAATGACTGCATAGACCAGCTAAATGCGACTAACGCTGGCGCCACACCAAAGCTCACCATATCGGCAAGGGAGTCATATTCGGCACCAAATTCACTTTGTGTATTGGTCATACGCGCAACACGACCATCTAGGCCATCCAAAATCATGGCAATAAAGATAGCGATAGCGGCTTTATCGAAATGGCCATTCATAGAGGCCACTACAGCATAGAAGCCGGAAAACAATGCGCCCGTGGTAAATAAGTTAGGCAGTAAATAAATGCCTTTGCTGCGAAGTTTTTCTTTTGCCGTTGCCGGCTCTTGATCTTGGTTCAATGAAACGACCTTTTGTTCATCTGCTTGAGACATGTTGGACCTGTTAATAATAAACGCAGCGCGATTCTACTTGGAATCGATTGCGCTTCATAGGCCCCTTTATAACCAGAGTCTAGCTGTGTTTCACATTTATTGCCTTAATTCACTTAGCTTGCGGTTTTTAGCCAGTCTTCACTTACCTGCCAAAAAGCACTCACCAGTGGATGGCTCATATGCTGGTTCACCACACATAAACCCACCGAAAATGGCTCTAGACTGGGGGATACCGTTAATACTCTGACTTTTTCTGCAATAGGGCTATTAGTTAACACCAGCTCTGGCACCACGCCCACACCAAAACCCAACGCGACCATAGAGACAATGGCTTCATTACCAGATACCTGGCCATAAATATTGGGTTTAATCCCTTGCTGTTTAAACCAGCGCTCAACACGGACTCGCCCTAAGCCCTGCTCCGACAGGATCATGGGCACGTTTTGCCATTTAATCGACGCTTCAGCCAGTATATCCGCAAGTGGGCCTGACTGGCTTGGGGCTATAAAAGCAAGAGGAACTTGAGTCACGGGTTTAAAGGACAAGCGTGATGAGAGTTGATCGGGCCTGGCGGCGATGGCGATGTCCACTTCGCCGTTTAATGCCATATCAACCGCTTGAGAGGCATCCCCGGTGCGTAATCGAATATCCACCTTGGGGTGGCGCTCTCGAAATGCCCTCAATAAATCCGATAAAAAACTATAGCTGGCCGTCACCGTACAATACAGACTTAACTCCCCTTGCAGCTCACTGGCCTGTGTATGCAACTGACGTTGAAACTGCTGAAACTGCTCGAGCGTACGAATGGCAAACTCTTTGAATTCAGCTCCGGCCTGGGTTAAGCGAACCTCTCTTCGGTCACGCTCAAATAAACGCTGGCCCACTTCCTCTTCTAATTTCTGCACCACGCGGGAGATCGTCGAGGCAGAGGTGTGGCACTTTTGCGCCGCCTGACCGTAATGCAGGGTATTGGCCAACACAATAAACTGAGATAAGTCTTTGAAATCCATCTGGTGATACCGAGCATATTTGGCAGTTGAGAAACATGTACAGAGTATATTGCATTTAATGCAATAAGCTATTTCAAATATAGCGTTTTACGCAACAGCGTTTTTTGCCTACACTGCACGGGAATTTCAGATCTAGGGATCGTACTGCCATAAAGCTTGCTTTAGTCATACGACACCCGACATACCTAACACTATTGGAGATACCTCATGGGTCAGAATTACTTTAACACCCTTAACCTGCGTGAGCAGTTAGATCAACTTGGTCGTTGTCGTTTCATGGACCGCAGCGAATTCGCTAACGGCTGTGAAGCTCTTAAAGGCAAAAAAGTTGTGATCATCGGCTGTGGTGCACAAGGCCTTAACCAAGGTCTTAATATGCGCGACTCTGGTCTAGACGTATCTTACGCATTGCGTGAAGCGGCGATCACTGAAAAGCGTCAGTCTTGGAAAAACGCAACTGACAACGGTTTCACTGTTGGTACTTACCAAGAACTTGTTCCTACTGCTGACCTAGTATGTAACCTGACTCCTGACAAGCAGCACACTGATGCGGTTACGACTGTTATGCCGCTTATGAAAAAAGGCGCAACTCTAGGTTACTCTCACGGTTTCAACATCGTTGAAGAAGGCATGCAAATCCGTGAAGACTTAACTGTTATCATGGTTGCACCTAAGTGCCCTGGTTCTGAAGTACGTGAAGAATATAAGCGTGGCTTCGGTGTTCCAACACTTATGGCCGTTCACCCAGAAAACGACCCACAAGGTATTGGTCACGAACAAGCGAAAGCTTGGGCGTCTGCTACTGGTGGCGACCGTGCTGGTGTTCTTGAATCTTCTTTTGTTGCTGAAGTTAAATCGGACCTTATGGGCGAGCAAACTATCCTTTGCGGTATGTTGCAAACGGGCGCCATCCTAGGTTACGAAAAAATGGTTGCTGACGGCATCGACGGCCCATACGCTGCCAAACTGATTCAATTCGGTTGGGAAACCGTAACTGAAGCGCTTAAGATTGGCGGCATCACCAACATGATGGATCGTCTATCTAACCCAGCTAAGATCAAAGCCTTCGATATGGCTGACGATCTTAAAGTGCTAATGCGTCCATTATTCCGCAAGCACCAAGACGACATCATGACGGGCGAATTCTCTCGCACCATGATGGAAGATTGGGCAAACGATGATGCGAACCTGCTAAAATGGCGTGAAGAAACAGCCGAAACGGGCTTCGAAAAAGAAGCGGCAACTGACGTTGAAATCGACGAACAAGAATTCTTCGACAAAGGCATCATGCTAGTTGCTATGGTTAAAGCGGGCGTTGAGCTTGCGTTCGAAACCATGGTTGAGTCCGGTATCGTTGAAGAGTCTGCTTACTACGAGTCTCTACACGAAACGCCACTTATTGCTAACACGATCGCTCGTAAGAAACTTTACGAAATGAACGTGGTTATCTCTGATACTGCAGAATACGGTTGCTACCTATTCTCTCACGCAGCAGTTCCTTTGCTACGTGAACAGTTCATGCCTAACATCACTACTGAAGTGATTGGTAAAGGTCTAGACCTTAAGTCTAACTCTGTAGACAACGCGCGTTTAGTTGATGTGAACGAAGAAATTCGTGAGCACCCAGTTGAGTGGGTTGGTCAAGAACTTCGTGGCTACATGACTGACATGAAGCGCATCGTAGAAGCATCTAAGTAATTCTTAGATAGCTAATATCGAAAAGCCTAGGCAGTGACGCCTAGGCTTTTTTTGTTTCTAGAAGGTCAAAATCCAAGTGGCTACATGACACTATTTAGACAAGCTTGAAGCGCATCGTAGAAGCATCTAAGTAATTCTTAGATAGCTAATATCGAAAAGCCTAGGCAGTGATGCCTAGGCTTTTTTTGTTTCTAGAAGGTCAAAATCCAAATGGCTACATGATACTATTTAGACAAGTTTGAAGCGCATCGAAGAAGCATCTAAGTAATTCTTAGATAGCTAATATCGAAAAGCCTAGGCAGTGATGTCTAGGCTTTGTTCTAGAAGGTCAAAATCCAAGTGGCGACGTAACAGTGTATAAATAGGCAAAATCTCAAAAATATTGGTATAGGAATGACTTAAAATAAATCCACATCGCCACTGCTATTATCATTTCCCTCATCCACAACATCAGAGCCATTTGATGTACCACTCATCATATTCTGGCCACCTACTATTTCATCACCTTGAGACACTTTGAATCGACCCACCAGCATACTGAGTTGCTGAGTCAAACTATTAAACTCGTTCGTCACCGCCACCATACTATTAACAACCTCAATAGAGTCTCCAACCGATGACTCGATGGTGCCGACATGCTCATTGGCATTCGCGGAAAGCTGACTTTGCTGCTGGACATCCAAAGCAATACTGCGACTGCTTTGACTGATATCTTCACTGGCCTTAAAAATACTCTGCAATGCGTCAGATGCCTCATTAGCACAATCAATGGTGTTTTGCGCAGAAGCGGTATTGGACTGCATCTGTTTCACCACATGATCAATACACAGGGTGAACTGAGCGGTTTTCTCGCTGATAACTTCGGTGCTCTTAACAGTATTTGATGCAAGGTTACGCACTTCGTCAGCCACAACCGCAAACCCTCGACCCTCTTCGCCTGCCCGCGCGGCCTCAATGGCGGCATTTAACGCTAACAAATTAGTTTGATCGGCAATTTCCTTTATCCCAGAAAGCACACCTTCAATTTCATGACCCGTTTTCTCAAGTGTTGAAATAGCTTCGCTTGAGGTGGCAATATTTTTGATCAGCTCAGTAATGGCATGCAGGGCTTGGTCTAATTTTTTTACACCCTCGGTGGCCCGCTCATTAATGGTATTCGATAAGGTCGAGTTTAATTCGGTTTGCAAAGCGATATCGTTAGTGGACGTAGCGATTTGCTGCACTTCGGCGGTAAGCTGGGTCGTATCGGTTTGTTGAGAGTGAATGGCTCGACGACTGAGTTCGGCGGTAGAGCCCAGCTTATCCGACAGCACCACCACATCTTCACTGGTACCTTTTACCAGCACCACAACCTCGCGAATATTTTGAATCATTCGATTAAAACCTTGAGACAACAAACTCAATTCATCGTTACTGACTTGCTGCATGACAACGGTGAGGTCACCGTTCGTGGCTTTTGAGGCATCAGCATCAAACAGCATGACTGTTTTAATAATCGAAAAGTACATACCCCACATAAGGTAAAAAATAAAGATTAACAGGGACAACGTCAGGCTAATGAACAGTACTGCCGATAAATTTAACTGCGAGATCCGTTGCTGCAATTTATTTTCGGTAAAAGGAATCAGTACATCGGCTAAACCATATATACCTGCCATGGATTGCGTTGCGGAATCAAAAAATTCGCCCCATGGTAAATCAAGTTGCATAGCTTCTATGGTATGGGTCCCAACGTAGTCTCGAAAGTTGATCAAGCTCGCTTGAGCCTGCTATGCATAGGGCGCTATTTCTTCGGCGTATTCACTTGGTAGTTGATCAAACGTTGATTTGAGTGATTCGGCGTCCGCGGTTAAACCCAGATACGCTTTATCCAACTCATCATATAGTTCACTGCTTAAGTATCTCTGACTTAAGGCATAACTGCCCATGGCGCGGCCAAGCCCCATATTTTTCGTGGCCTTGTGTAATTGCAACGTAAGAATATTTATCAGTAAATCTGTACCAAGCTCAGGGTCTAAAACCAGCCCGCTCACACTGGTCGTATCGGCGATAAGACTCACCGCCACCGTGACAAACCCATCGTAGTATTGGTACTGTCCGCCTACACCGCCCTGCGCGCCAGCTGAACCTTGAGAGATCGTTTGCCAAGCATCCACTAGATTTTGCTGACTATTTAACAGCACTTCGCTATCAAATGCTGACAGTACCGGCTCTAACTCAGTTATCTGAAGGCTAATTGCTTGTTGAATCTTTTTGACATCGTTACGCAGGGATTCAGACTGATCCGCACGCATGAGGGTAGATAGATCGCGAAAGCGTTCCGCTTTTTGGATTAAGACATAGATGTTTTGTAAGGCATACAAGCCCTGAATTTCGCTCTCGGCCTGCTTGGTTTGCTGATTAACCTGCTCTATTAAGCCATACCCCAAGATCAAGATAGGCAGCACAAATAAGCTGCTAATCACTGAGAACTTCCAGGCAAAGCTCAAGCGCCCCATTAGCCACTGAGCAGGAAATAACAACATCCTGAACATATAAACATCCCTAATATATGGTTCAAGTGTAGTCAAAGAATGCAGCTTAGCTTACATAATAGGGCTAGAATCGAACGCCCCCAGTGAAGAACCAGCTATCCACCTCTCTATAGCGAATGCGGCTCGCTTCAAAAAAGTACCCTGAATCCCATCGCCCAAATAAAATGCCGCCACCGAGGGTATTAGAGCAACCACTGCCATCCCACAGATTAATCGCATTAAACACGTTCGCACTCCAGCAATGGCGGCCAAACTTTACATAAGGGCCTTCGTTGGGAAAATGCAGCAGCGCGTTGCTGCCTAAACTGATGCCTGCAAATTCAAAGTCATGCACATCTTGCTCTCTTGGATACCAAACATTCCCCACCACTTCCAAGGACAAAATAGGCAAAACACTCAAACCCACACCGGCACTGGCAGCTTCACCGGAGCTCACATGCCAGCCTTCATCTCCTTGATCCATACGATACAAACCGGCTTTTAGTGACAATGTTTTATATACCCCCACTCCACTGGGCTGCGCCCAAGCCGAAGATATGCCCATCAATAAGGCCAATACCATCCAAGTTCGCAACGTCTGTATCACCGCTATATTCATCCTGATGCCTGCGTGTTTTATATTGATTGGCTTGGCCAACTGAATTAGAGTAATTACACTAACCAATAACAATATGAGCCAAATCATGATCGAACAACCCCTTGCCCTGCCCTGTGGTCACACTATTAAAAATCGCTTTATTAAAGCGGCCATGACAGAAGGGTTAGCCACAGCGAGTGATCATGCCACACCCGCCCACCAAATTTTATATAAAACCTGGGCGCAAGGTGGAGCTGCGGTGTTAATCAGCGGCAATATTATGGTGGATAAGCGCTATTTAGAGCGAGCAGGCAATGTTGTCACAGAGGATGAACGCGCCATCAAACAACTGAGTGCGTGGGCCAAAGCGAC
The DNA here is from genome assembly GCA_002683575.1 of Bermanella sp. Lineage (GTDB taxonomy): Bacteria > Pseudomonadota > Gammaproteobacteria > Pseudomonadales > Oceanobacteraceae > Bermanella. The sequence continues at coordinate 1,632 of NYTP01000142.1, read as the reverse complement.
CCATGAAGGTGGTAGTGAATTATGGGGGCAAATTTCTCACCCAGGGCGCCAGTGCCCACGCTTAGTCAATACAAAACCGCTGTCAGCCAGTGATGTGCAGTTAAATATGATTTCAAATTTCGGCAAACCCAAGGCTGCCACACAAGCGCAGCTGGATGACATCATCAAGCGCTTTGCCAACACCGCATCTGTATTAAAAAAGGCCGGTTTCGATGGCGTACAAATTCACAGTGCCCATGGTTATTTGCTCAGTCAATTTTTAAGCCCCATTACCAACAAGCGCGAAGATGAGTATGGCGGTTCACTGGAGAATCGTGCTCGTCTGTTATTACGTGTCATCCAATCGGTGCGCGATGCTGTTGGCCCTGAGTTTCCCGTCGCCATTAAGCTCAATAGTTCTGACTTTCAAAAAGGTGGTTTCAGCGCAGACGAATGCATCCAAGTTATACAATGGCTCAACGATGCCGGCATTGATTTACTGGAAATCAGTGGTGGCACCTATGAACAATTGGAATTCTTTCAGCAATCAGACCAAAAGGTGCGCGCAAGTACTCAAAAACGAGAAGCGTATTTTTTAGAATATGCCGAAAACATCAAAAAAATCGCTAAGATGCCTGTCATGGTCACCGGCGGGTTTCGCTCATTAGCTGGAATGGAACGCGCATTGGAAAACGATCAAACGGATGTTATTGGGCTCGCCCGCCCATTTTGTGTTAATCCTAACTTTCCTAATGAAATGATGAGCCAATCATTAGAGCTGCTTGAGGAAGTTGAAAGCAAACTGATTCTGGGTAATGGATTTTGGGGACCAGCCAGTTCATCTAAGTCCGTGCAAGCGTTAAACAATCAATGCCAAGCGGGATGGTACTACCATCAAATTGAACAACTGGCTCAGGGTAAGCCAAGTAACGCCGAATATTCACCTCGTAAAGCCTTACTTTCTCACTTTCGAAAAGACATTACTCGTGCCATTAAGCGAAAATTTGCATAAGTAAATTAAATGACTTTATGCTTTTGCATGAAGTCATTATTTTTTATACTGCCAGAGCATTTATGTAAACGGACTTCACATGCTCATTATCCCCCTGCAGCACAAGCTTTCTTGGCGTAAGCCTCCGGTTTTAACACTCAGCATTATCTTATTAAATATTGCCATATTTATCTTTTATCAGCTTCAAGACGACAGCAAGGTTTATGAGATATACGACGCCTATTCTGATTCCATATTAGCGCATGCAGAAGCCCCGCATTATGTTGATTACATTGAACGTAATCCCATGCACTTTCATGCCGATTATGTGGCCTATATTAAACAATCCTTAAGTGAACACGGCCCCGATAGTATCGCAAATGATATGGCGCTGGATTTAGAGTTTGTAGAATTCTTAAACCAGTATAAAGACGTGATCTGGGACGAAAAGGATAGCCAGTGGTGGTTGGAAACACGGGATAACTTTTATCAAAATGAAATCAAAAAACTCAGTAACTATGCCTATGGGTTTATTCCTGGTGAATTTGAACTACACAGTTTATTTACTTATCAGTTTTTACATGGGGGTTGGGGGCATTTACTGGGCAATATGCTCATTTTATTTATTTTAGGTTTTGGGCTTGAGCGAATTTTAAACCCTT
>NYTP01000141.1 GCA_002683575.1 Bermanella sp. | reverse complement strand
GGTAAAGATGACCAGTGGTTATATGACAAAGCCCGTTTAATCAACGCCGCTCTTATGGCAAAAATTCACACTGTAGAGTGGACTCCAGCTATTATTGCTAACCCGGTTACTGAGCGTGCTATGTATGCAAACTGGTGGGGCTTAAGTGGTGAGCGCGAAGGTCGTGATAAATTCCAAGCTGAATATGAAGCACTGGCCAATGACATCATCAAAAAAGATTCTTTTGTGAAAACTATTTTAGGTTTCGATCCAGAATTACGTAATTTATTAGATGATGCATCTTTCATTGAACATGCGCTAGGCGGTTTAGTGGGTTCTCGCCAACCTGATAACGCCGGCACCCCTTACACTCTTACTGAAGAGTTTGTTGAGGTTTATCGTATGCACCCATTAATGCGCGACAGTGTTGAAGTTTATGACATTGGCTCAAACATGGTGAGTACTTCAATCAGTTTAGAAGACACCCGTAACGGCTATGCAGAAGATATTCTGACTGAACAAGGTGGCGATCGCCTTTGGTACAGCTTTGGTATTACCCACCCAGGCTCACTTACTTTGAATAACTACCCAGAATTTTTACGCAACTTGGATATCCCTTTAGTGGGTAACATCGATCTTGCAACCGTCGATATTGTACGTGACCGTGAACGCGGTGTGCCCCGTTATAATGAGTTTCGTCGTCAGATTGGTTTAAATCCAATTACTAAATTTGAAGACTTAACAACTGAGCCTGTTTTACTTGAAAAATTAAAACGCATCTACAGCAATGATGTAGAAAAAATCGATGCGCTAGTTGGCCAACTAGCTGAAACGGTTCGCCCAGAAGGATTTGCATTTGGCGAAACTGCATTTCAAATCTTTATTATGAACGCGTCTCGTCGCTTAATTACTGACCGTTTTTATACCAAAGATTACACCCCAGAAATGTATACTCAAGAAGGTCTTGATTGGGTAGAAGAGCAAACCATGGTGAGCATTTTAAATCGTCACTTCCCTGAACTAAATACCAGTTTAGTGGGTGTTGATAATGCGTTTAAACCTTGGGGTCTAAACATTACGGATGATTATAAAAACTGGGCTGCGTGCGATAAGGAACAGCACTTATGGGTAAACGGTGCTCTGCGTACTCAATACCCACAAGATGAGATTCCAGCATTCAAGGACGTGGATATTGGCGGACTGATCGATAGCATCTTATGGACAAAAGTAAAACGAACTGACGACGTAGCTCCACTTGGTTATGAGAAACCTATTCATGCCCACGGCGCCATGGCAACAGTTGCTTTCGATGCAGTTGCCGGTCAGCCCTATAGCGGTATTTTTAAAGGGTCAGAGTGTGGTTTATTACGCTTAAGCGTAACCGGTACGCCATCTGATCGCGGTTTTGCCCCGGGCCTTGCATGGAAAGCATTTGTCGATGGTAAAAACTCACGCAATGTCTCTGCGCTATATACCCTGTCTGGCCAAGGGGATAACCATAATTTCTTTGCCAATGAGCTTTCACAATATGTGAGCCCAGAGGTCAATGAAACACTTGGCACCACGGCATTATTTTCATTGGTTACATCTAAGCCCACACGCATCATGACCACTAAAATGGCAAAAGTGACTCAAGACGGAACCGTTGAATCAAATATCGTTGCACCGACCCAACTGTATTTTGTGCCCACGGCTGAAATAAAATCACGTTTTTCTTCAGGTGCCCATGATTTTAGAGAAGACTTAGTCAGCTTGCCAGAAGGTACTGTTTTGTATGATGTCTATGGCACAACAAAAGATATTAAGCATTCGATTTTTCCTTACTTTAATAATCGTTATGCAAAAGACAGACGTGACAGTGCCGTTAAGATTGGCCAAATACGCTTAACCTCTGAATTTAATCTTTCAACCTTTGGCGATGGGGGCGTATTCTTTAGACACCAACGATACGAAGATTAGATGAATTTTAGCCGTCAATAAAAATAAAAAGCCGATTGTGGTATCAATCGGCTTTTTTAGTAACTTATTTTTACAAAATACTTTCGATGGGCCTAACATTGCTGGCTAAATTATCTTTCTCTAATTTCATGTGAAAGTCCTCAACCATGCCATCGGTTGCTTTTAATACGGTATTCCAATACTGCTCACGTTCGTCATCACTTAGTTTGGTGAAGTCCTTGCGGTCTGGAATCTTGCCGTAAGGTAACTTACTTATGAAGTCATGACTAGGCGCTACCATTACGACGTTTTCATAATTTTTCGCTTTCGCTTTTCGCCATGGGATGGCTTTATCAAACCATCCTGGGACAATTTTTGGAAAGAAGTGCGGATAAAATACCAAGCCATCTTTAGCATTAAACGGCCCTGCAAAGTGATAATCCACCATGCCGCCATCCCAGTGCCAACGGTCCTTGCCACCTGCGACCTTTATTGGCTCTAATGCCATTGGAATCGCGCCAGATGCCACTAATGCCTGACGTAAATTATGCACACCTAATTCAATCACTTCTGGCCGCTCATAATAAGGCGAATGACTAGCATGTTGCGAAATCAGCACCCTAGGATAAAGCGCCTCAACAATCTTCGTAGAAAATAAATTCCCCGTGGCTGCGGCTAATAATCCCATTGCTTGGCTAAGATTGTGGCGGCCATTCATCAGTAACCGATTACGTACCGCCACCACATGTAACTTACGTGTGGGGTTTGAAACTATGTGATTGGCTTTTTCATCATCAAACAAGGCTTCTAATACTTTATCCACAAACGTGGTGATCTCGGCAGGACTTAAGGTTTTATATCTTTGGTTTAAGTAGATAGATTCAAACTGCTTAAAGGTTGCAAGAGGATCTTGCTGTGCATGGCATGCCATGCGCCAAGAACCTATGCTCGAGCCCACTAATGAAATTGGCTGACTGGCTTGAGACAAGAAATGTTCCGCTAAATACTGGTCAAGGCGTGACAACATCAGCCACTTAGGCCCACCACTGGCCCCCACCATGAGTTGAATATCTTGAGGTGAAAAACCCTGCTCTTGAATATGCGATAAGGCCTTAGCCCCCGCGAAGATTTCAATGCTCATAAGCCATTCTATTTATTATAAAAGGATATTATGGTGCCAAAGGCAGAAAATTGCGCAACCAGCAGACAGCCTATTTAGCGCAACAGTGTGTACTATAAAAGAATGCAATCAAAAAAAGGTAAAGTCTTGTGAGATGGGTCCGATAACCTAAATACGACCAACGTAATGGTTCACCTGCAGGAGCAAAAACCATGTACACAGGAAAAAGTTACATATTCACAACCGCGGTAGAGCAGCAAGCCTTCCACGAAGGACTAAAGGCAACCGCAAATAGCCACAACCCGTATGCCGCTTCTAACAGCCCACATGCTGCCCGTGCTTGGGGCAAGGGCAATGAATTAGCCTTTCGTTTAAACGCACGCCTGGGTGTGCAGTATTTAAATGCAGCAAAAGTGTAATTTATAGGGGTATAGAGGTGGGGGATATCGATTTACCCCAACATAAAAAAGCCAAGCAAATGCTTGGCTTTTTTTATGTATGATGATTTAAATCTCAAATATCTTAATATTATCCTTCATCTTCACCGCCACATCACGAACCGATTCGGATGCCTCTTTCACGCCTTGTAATCGCTCCGAGTTTGCCTGACTTAAGCCCTGCATGGCGTTGGCATTTTCGGTGACACCACTGAGTACGGATTCTTGATCTGATGTCGCTTGGGCAATGGATTGATTCATTTGTAAAATCACATTCATGGCATTCACCACGTTCACTAATTCTTGATTGGTTGCATCACTGTCGGCAATACATTGCTGCATGGTACTTTGGCTGCTCGACATATTTTCTACCGTGTCTTTGCTGGTATGTTGCAAATTTTCAATCATGGTTTGAATTTCTTGCGTGCTATTTTGTGTGCGTGATGCCAATGAACGGACTTCATCTGCTACGACTGCAAAGCCTCGGCCTTGTTCGCCCGCTCTGGCCGCTTCAATGGCAGCATTAAGTGCTAATAAATTGGTTTGATCGGCAATATCACGAATCACATCCAACACCGATCCAATATTTTCACTGTCTTTTGCTAACTCAGAGATGGCTTTCATGGATTGATTAATTTTTCCATCCAGCATGTTCATATTGCGTTTGGTACTGTCACTTTTTTCGGTACAACTTTTTACCGATGATTGGGCGTCACTGGATGACTGCAATGCTTGCCCTGCATTATCTGCAATGACTTGCATAGCTTGAGATAAGTCATTCACTGCAGTGGCTATGGATTGCGATTCTGATAACTGCTGCTGTAATTGCTCTGCATTCTTTTGAATTAAATCGGATAACACATAACTGTCTTTATCCAAACTATCACCATAGCTATCAATGTTTTTGATCACGCCCTGAGTTTGCTCTACAAAGCTATTAAAGGTTTGTCCAATCGGAGAGGCGGTTACACATCGGCGTGTTAAATTTAAATTGCCATCTTTATTAATTGCAGTAACCGTATCCTGAAGGTCCATACCAGACGCTTCTTTTTCATACATATTGCGTGACATGATAACCAACACAATAGTCTCAACCACCACGTAACCGGCATGAAGAAACACAATCCCCCACCCTTTGTTAACATCATCCAACAAAAATACCGGGCTACCTTGTGTTTGCATATAAAACAAACCAATGTGATGAACCGCCACTAAAGCCGCTGCAGCGATGATGGGCTTCCAATCATGGTAGTAAAGTAACAAAGCAAGAAACGCAAAAAAACCAAAGTGCATTTCAATCATGCCGTGGGCTTGATTGACATGCAGGGCCGTGAGGATCATTAATGCCAAACCCATAAAAATACGTGTCATGGCTCGACCGCTAAATAGTTTCACCAAGACCGTGGCTACAATCGCCGTGCCCACACCAATAATAATGGCTTGGCCCCAGGTATTATGCCAACCCGCCAGTGCCAAGCTATAAGCCGACGCAAGGTAGACCACAAATAACATGGTTTTATCTGCCTGCTTGTAATGTTCATAGGCTAATTTCATATTTACTCTCTCCTACCAAGGGCAAAAACAACCAAAGCCTTGATTGTTGATCCATTGTGGGTTCTCTTGCTGCGCTAACTTACCAAGCACCATATCAATAAAGTCAAACCCCTCGCCGCAGGACATACCGCTGCTATATGGGCCGAAATACGCTAAAGCACCCTGTTTATCCCAGATCGCCACTGCCGGTGTCGCTGGAATGGTTACCCCTTGAAGTAGCGAACTGTGACGACTTAGCACAATTTGCTCAGTACCCAATAAAACAGGGGCGATTTGCTTCACATGAGCCACCCGATAGCGCTCACAAGGGCAGTCATCGTCTTTAAAATGGACAATTAGCGGCCTATCAAGCGCATCTTTTTTCAGTATAGGATAAAGATCGCGAATTGGCTGAGAATCAAAAGTGATTAGCTGCTCGCTGTAGCTTCCCCAATGGCGATACTCAAACCACCATAACGCTGCCACACTGCTGCCAAACCAAAATACAACAATGGCCACTAGGGCATATGTATTACTGGACAAGATCATTATTTGCTGGTGTGACGGAATGTTCCGTCCCAATCTGATGGTAAGGTTTGGGTTTGTAAGTCCGCTATTCTCTGTACATACACATCAAATAACTTGAGTGGATTGTGCTCATATAGTTGAGTGAAGGCATGTTCGGCAGCGGGCCAGTCTTGTTTCAAATATAAGGTATAAGCCTCATCATAACGTTGAAGTTCATTCATGGTATTTTGCGAGATATCACCCTCTAATCCCAGTGGCTCATACACACGAATGGCTTCCTCTTTTCCTTTCACTTGTATGCGATCCGTAAAGCGACACACAACCCCTTCTAGGTGATCAAAGGTATCTTCACCGATTAAAATTTTCGCGCCATAAAATTTTGTAATACTTTCAAGACGTGAACCTAAATTAACAGCATCCCCAAGCACAGTGTAAGAGCGGCGATAGCTCGAACCCATGTCACCCACATTCATTAACCCCGTGTTCACACCCACGCCAATATTTACTTCAGGCAAGCCTTCTTTTTTAAATTCGCGTTTTAATTCTTCAGTAATGCGTTGCATATTTAACGCGGCTAACACTGCGTTTTTTCGATGATCAGGATCATCCACCGGGGCACCCCAAAACGCCATCACCATATCCCCAACGTATTTATCAATGGTGCCATTGCGATCAAATATTTCCTTGGTTATGGGTGTGAAATAACTATTGAGCATGTGTTTTAATTCTTGCGCAGTTAGGGTTTCACTAATGTTAGTAAAGCTACGTATATCACTAAACAATACCGTTAATTCTTTACTCTCTCCGGCAAAACTATAGGCATCTGGGTCGGCCATCATTTTATCTATGTGAGCCGGTGGCACGTATTGATCAAACATCCCCTTAAGCATTTTTTTGCTGGCATTCTCTTTTAGGAAACCGTCGGTAATAAACGTAGCGGTTAAAAATAACGTTAAGATCACGGCCCCTGCCATGGGCAAGTCCAACCCCATTCCCCAAAGATAGCCGTTAAAACTGATGACCATCGCAATAATAAAGCTGCCACCGATGAGCATAAAACTTGGCCCCAACATTGGCAGAACGATAATCATGAACACGGCAATTAATAACAATTGCAAAAAAGTCGCGCCGGCTTGCCATTCGGGTTTCTGAGGAAAACCGCCGCTTAATAAGGCTTGTAAAATATTGGCGTGCACTTCAACACCGGGATACTGAGGCCCCATTGGTGTACTTCGAAGGTCCGATAAACCGATGGCAGAGGTACCAATTAAAACAATCGAGCCTTCTAACACCCCTGGCTCTAAACGGTCTCTTAACACATCGGTAGCCGAGTAATACGGGAAAGTAAACGCTGGGCCTTGATAAGGCACGGTGACAAACCCAGCTGGACTAGTAGGCGCAGGAAACTCACTTACCGCTATTTGTGTCATAGCCAACACATCACCTAACTCAACCACTTGAGGTTCCACTGAATCTAAGAACAAATAACGCATGGCAGCACTGAGGGCTAAGGAGGGGTACAACTTATTATCATGACGAATCACTAACGGCGCCCGCCTAACGGTGCCATCAAAATCCGGAAACATAGTAACAAAACCACCACCACCTGCTTTGTTTTGTAGACTTGCAATATTAGCGGTGTATCCCGGGCGGTCGGTTATCACCAAGCTATCTTGCCAGTGATTGGGTACCTCAAAAATTGGTGGGGGCAATTGCCCATTACGGTATTGTTTTTCATCTTGAAAGAAAAACCCCAGAACCACATCCTGCTGGGCAATCGCATTGGCCATGACTTGGTCTGCATCGGCCATGCTTTCAATCGTTAACCAGTCTTGCTGAGGCAGTTTGTTGAATAAGGCATCCGGTACCGCACGATTTATATGCTCAACCGGATTCACTTCTTCCTCACTGAACACCACATCGAAGGCAATTACCAAAGCGCCCGCCTCACCTAGCTTATCAATAAGTTGAGCGATTTTTTGTCGGCTCCATGGGAAGCGCCCTTCGTTAATAATCGAACTTTCATCGATATCAATGATGGCAATATTATGATCGGTTTGTTTGCGCTGGGTGACGGGTAAAAACAGATTAAAGCGCACATCGTAAAGTAGGTATTCGATACGCGTGAAAACAGACGCACTGGAGCCCTGATTCAGCGCTGCCAATATAATGAGGCTTGAGACCAGCGCTGCAAAAAAGCGCGTGCCGTGTTTGAAGAGTTTTTTGGGTAAGGCCATAGCAATAAAGCATAGCCGCTTTGAATAAAAGTGGGAGTTACGCCACGACTTGCCCTCGGTAAATGCGTTTTGGACGATGGTCGTGTGAGTCACTCATGCTTGGTGAATCCGGAACCGGCTGACCTCGGTACATACGCTTGCTGGTCACTTCTTCCTCCGCTTCATGGGTGCGCGGCATCAGCTCAATACCCATCATGTCTTCTAAGTCGGCAAACAGAAGCTGTGAGCGCTGATCGTGGCTTTTTTTAACCAAGTCTAAAATGGTTTGCACCACGTTTGGCTGGCTCAGTTTTATCTCCACACCAAACTCACTTCGTAAGCGTTTACGAAGTTGCTGCATGATATCAATCATATCTTTCGTGAGGTTAGGAATCATAGGGGCTCTTCATTAACGTAGCTTGTGTTAACTGTACTAGAGCAATCGCCATACCAAAGCCCTTTTTTTATTAAAATTTATTAATCATGGCTACAAACCATATAACTCAAGGCAGGTCATAACGTGCAAATGCAGTGCATTTTTTCTCCCTCTCAATAAAAGCACCAAAGTAAGCCCCAACCCCTCATTTTTGCACCAGCGTGAGACACCCAAAAACCTCTAAATATGCCAAACCTGACTAAAAAACACACAGATAAGGTCATTTCACTAAAAAGTGTCCCTGATTTGGGCGTAAAGGCGGAAATTAAATGATAAATAATAGGTAGAAAAAGTTGGCAAGGAACCTGCAATAAGGGAAGTAGCAAGTTCATTTAACTTGCAGAGCGTAGATTCATGTCGAAAGACTCAGTTTTATCGGGGCCAATTAATCTTGCACGGGTTAATTTGATTTAGCTGATTGAATCTACGCTTTTTTTTCGTCTGTCGTTTTTAATCTCTTTCAATTCATGTTAACACAGCTCGGCCTAACTACCTACCTGCTGCTGGGGAAAGTAGCTCACCTTGAGCATCGAAATGGGTGATGCGTTTAATCGTAAATTCGATTTCGGGTTTCATTAGAGCCTGTTTTTTCAAAAATACCTTCAGCTCGCTAATGAACAAATCATCCGTCCATTCATTACGGGGGCGAGAACGAACAAAGTCGCTATAAACACGATGGCCTAGGCCTTGAACCAATTGCTTATTTAACTGTTCCATCAAATAAACATGAACCGCTTGGTTCAGCATACGTTTCACTTTTTCAATTTGTACTTGCTCAAAATTGGCGACCTGCAACTGGGCTAATAGCAAATCACGCCACGCCACTTTTTGCGCAATGCTGGTTTCATTTTCCTGTGTACTATTTTGACTCAGTAACTGTAACGTCATATCCAGTTGTACTTGAGTCAACTGACCAATCACGGCAATGTGTTTTTCCATTTGGGTTTGAAAAGCTTGGTCTTGTTCTTTGTGCAGATAATAAATTTTATCCAAGATTAATAATGCGTAATCAAATACGGTCAAAAGCGCAATCAAACCGGCAAATACAAGGGGGGGAATTTTTTTTGTCTGAAGTAATACGGTTAATAGTGCTAACAAGCCAGCACTGAACAATATTATAAAAATGGTAATAGCCATAAGGCCACCTTTGTGGGATTCAATGCCGTCACACTAGCAACGGCCATTGATTAGTTCAAGCGACGCTGTCACCTCCCCCAGGGAAAAACTCTTCTTTTAGGGATTCACTATATGCATGACACGCATCCGAGGCGGTAAACACACCGGCTAATTTGTCATGTCTCGTTACCAATACACAGTCAATGTGGGTATCACTCATGTAATCCAACACCTCAATAAGCGAAGTATATAGGTCAACGGTGTAAACATTTTCGGGGCATAAATCAGAGACAATCAGCTCATCAAAATCCGT
>NYTP01000140.1 GCA_002683575.1 Bermanella sp. | reverse complement strand
TTTTTCTTCAACAAAAGAGGCTTCCATATCAATCTGAGTAAATTCAGGTTGACGGTCAGCACGTAGATCTTCATCACGGAAACATTTCGCAATTTGGTAGTAACGATCAAAACCCGACACCATCAACAGCTGCTTAAACAACTGAGGCGACTGCGGCAACGCAAAGAATGAGCCCTGGTGAGTACGGCTTGGCACCAAGTAGTCACGCGCACCTTCTGGGGTGGCACGGGTCAAAATAGGGGTTTCGATATCTAGAAAGCCTTGCTCATCAAGAATATTACGAATTTGCATGGTCACTTTATGACGAAAACGCAGGTTATGCTGCATCTCGTCACGACGTAAATCCATATAACGGTACTTAAGACGAACGTCTTCACCCACAGGGCTGTAGTCATCTAGAGGGAACGGAGGCGTGTTAGCTTTGTTCAGAATCTGGATTTCTTTACCTAGAATCTCAATCTTACCAGTGGTCATGTTGTCGTTTTCGCTACCTGCTGGACGAGTACGAACAAGACCTGTGATTTGCACCACGTATTCACTGCGAACACTGTCAGCGGTATTGAAGGCATCTACCGTATCCGGGTCGAATACCACTTGAACCAAACCTTCACGGTCACGAACATCAAGGAAGATCACGCCACCGTGGTCACGACGACGATGAACCCAACCGCAAAATGTAACGGTCTGTTGATCTAATTTCTCTGTAATTTCACCACAGTAATGGCTGCGCATACTGAATTCCCAAATCTGTCTTATAAAATATATCGATGTTTATTGCATGAAGGGCTAAACCCTTACTGCTAATTTTTGTGGGCATGTGAATGATGGACATTCACGAGGTATTTGCCCTTACCAGCCACAGGAAACATCACTGAAACTGGAGATTGACCTCTATCAGGGCTGAGCCCTAGTCATTCTCATAGAAAGGCAAAACCCGCCTCAATATAATCTGATCCACTGAAAGGCGAGCATTATACCCATTTTGCACGAAATTCCGACATCTTGTGTGGCCCTGCTATGCTTTATTTATACAAGGAGATGCCATGGCAAACCCACAAATTGAGAATTTTGACGCCGATCTCATCAACGACCTAAAAGATGAGCTGGAAGAAAAGCGTCAAGGGTGCAACGATCATCTACTCAATCTAGAGGGTAACCCAGGTGATATAAGCACCATTAACCTGCTGTTTCGTGATGTTCACACCGTAAAAGGTGATTTGGGGATTATGGGGATTAGCCAGTATTTGCCTCTGCTTCAAGGCATTGAAGACGTTCTCGACACCCTACGAAAAGAACAAAATCATTACACACCGGCATTAGGTGACGTATTACTGCTTAGTCTGGACACCACCTTTAACGAACTGGACAAGTTCATTAATGGCATCGATGACTTCGACCAAGACGAATATGGTGAGATTGCCCAGCTTATTACCGAGCTGGCCACCCTACCCGGTCATGATTATGAACAGCAAATTTTAAGCGTCTTACAACATTTAGCACCTGAAACTGCCACGCAAGAGACGGCTAAAACAAAAGATAGCCCACTGACCCTCAATGAAGACGAAATCAACGAAGAAGTAGCCTTTTTTCTGCAAATCAGTTTATTAGTCGACCAAAGAAGCCCCCACGGGCCAGGGCGCACTGAGCGCATGTTTGAATTAGCGATGAACATGAATCAATTAGCCGGCAACCCCATCGAAACAAGTCAGCTACAGACCGCCCTTTATTTACATGACCTTGCCATGGCGTTTTTCCCCAAGGGTATGGCCAAACAGTCAGCGTCACTGAGTGAACACGACTGGCAATGGGTCAAAGGTCATGTGAAATTGGTTCACCAATTGATCAGTGGATTTGATATTTGGCAACCCGCTGCTGAAATTATTCTGCACCATCATGAGCGTTTAAACGGCAGCGGTTATCCCGACGGCTTAAAAGAAAACGCTATTTCTGAAGGCGCAAAATTACTAGCCATCGTCGACACATTTGAAGCCATTACTCAAACCCGCCCCTACCAGCAAAGTCACCAAAGACCGATGATTCGCGCCATTATGGAAATAAACCAGCAAGCCGGTTCCCTGTTTTGTCCTATCTGGGTAGAGCATTTTAATCAAGCGGTGAAACGACTTCACATAAAAAAAGCTAAAAAATAGGGTTTTTTTACTTTTTTACTTGCTTGCCTCTCTTAGTTGTTTGTATATTCCTTTATCGAAAACACGACAACAACAAGGACATCGCTATGGCAGCTAAAAAAACAGCAAAAAAAGCAGCAGTTAAAAAGCCAGTGGCTAAAAAAGCAGCCGCTAAAAAAGCACCTGCAAAAGCCGCAGCTAAGACACCAGCAAAGAAAATGACTGCCGTTGCAGAACGTTACAACAAAACTCAAATTCTAACTGAAATTGCTGATAACACTGAGCTGACCAAAAAACAGGTTCAAGCCGTGTTAGATAACCTAGGTGACGTAATCGAACGCCACGTTAAAAAGCGTGCAGTTGGTGAGTTTGTTCTTCCTGGCTTACTTAAAATTCAAGCCGTTAAAAAACCAGCGAAAAAAGCCCGTAAAGGTATCAACCCTTTCACTGGCGAAGAAACTGTTTTCAAAGCGAAACCGGCCTCTATTGCCGTTAAAATTCGCCCACTGAAAAAACTAAAAGAAATGGCTGAGTAAGCGTTCTCTTTTAAAAAAGGGCCAAACACCGTTTGGCCCTTTTTTTGCCTGTCACTTTCTCACAATAAGCGTACCTATGGTATTGACCCGTTATTTACTGCAGTTAAGTTGGTACCTACTTACCCCAGTTTTTTTACTGTGCATTCCTCAAGCGCTTTATGTCAAGCGCACCGCCGTGCGACTGCCAGAAGCAAAAGGTCAAAAAACAGAAAACTTCGGCTCACATGGCAAACACTTAACATTTCTACATTTTGGTGAGTCAACCGTAGCAGGCGTAGGGGTAAAAACATTCAAGCAAGGTTTCAGTGCACAGCTTTGCCAAACATTGAGTGTAGGAATATCCCAGTCATCACCGCAACGGGTTAAATGCTCAATCACCGGGCAAAACGGGATACGCTTTCAAGCATTGAACGACCTAATAGCCCAACACAATGAAACCGCGGACTTTGCCATCATTACCATGGGGGTCAACGACACCACTGGGCTAACGGCTGTGAAATACTGGCAGGAAGAAATTTACCGCAGCATTGAGCTGTTAAATAAAAAAGGCATCACGCAAATATTTTTCACACAAGTTCCCCCTATGGTGCAATTCCCTGCACTGCCTGCACCATTAAAGTATTTTCTGGGGTTACGTGCCCACATCTTAAACACTGAGTTACGACGAATATGCAAACAAACCCATGATTGTACGTATGTAGGCAGCAAACTACTGGTTGAAAAAGAGATGATGGCAGAAGATGGGTATCACCCCAGCGAGAAAGGCTATCACGCTTGGGCAGAACAAATAACGCCGCAAATACTGAGGCATTTACGGCGTAAAATAGATTAAACAAGTGGCAATTTAGTAAAGTGAATCGCCATCGCTATCAGATGGTAAAACAAACTTATCACTGAATAAAAGCGTTAGCTCGTCCACCATTTTTTGTAGGTCATCTTTGCTGTATGGCACAGCATCAATAGCACCCCAAATGGGTTTTGGCCAACAAGGGTCTGTTTTCTTACGCACAACATGGTGGATATGCAGTTGAGGCACCACATTACCAAGCGCCGCAATGTTCATGCTATCGGCTTCAAAGTAATCATCTAAACGCTGACTGACATAGGCGGACTCATCAGATTGCAGGTAGCGCTCTTCGGTTGATAATTGATATAACTCACTGGTGGTACTGCGGCGAGGCACCAAAATCACCCAAGGGAATTGCGAGTCGTTCATTAATAATACATCGCAAAGCTTAAACTGGCCTAAACGCACAGTATCTTGTTGAAGCTGTTCATCTAATTTGTACATAATGTTGCTCCTTAAAACTTATGGCTATTTAACCAATAAGGGCCTTAAACATGCAATGGCTAAATTCAATTGATCAAGCCCCCGCGCGTCTTTGGCAAGGCTCATATCCCTTTATACAGCCAAATTTTATACGATCATTGACCGTTGGTGGTTCAATTGATCAACAAACCGGCTGGCAAGGGCATTTTTTATACAGCGAGCAAGAATCCTGCCTGTTACCCAGTTTTATAAAGCAGCATTCTTATGGCGAATACGTCTTTGACTGGGCCTGGGCTGAAGCCTATCAGCAACATGGACTCAGTTATTACCCTAAATTAATTATAGCGGCCCCTTTCACCCCCGCTACTGGCCCAAGAATCATTTGCCCCGATCAATCACGTTTATCTGGTCAGCAACTCAGTCAAGGGATACATGACCATTGCGCAGAGCAAAACTTAAGCGGGGCTCATATCTTATTTTGTAACCAACAAGAACGCGCCTTATTAAAAGACCATAATTGGCATGAACGCAAAAGTGTCCAGTTTCATTGGTTTAACCATGATTATGAGAATTTTGATGATTTTTTATCTCGATTTAAATCCCGCAAGCGCAAAGCGGTGATAAAAGAACGAGCATCAATGAAGCAAAATAGGATCGACATAAAATGGTTCAGTGCAAATGAAATGACAGATGAGCTTTGGTCTTTTTTTTATCAATGCTATCAATCCACTTATGCCATGCGTGGCATGCAGGGTTACCTAAGTTTGAAAACATTTCATGAATTGGCGCGCAGCATGCCGGAGCAAATCAATATCGTAGTGGCATTTCATCAAACAAAGCCCATTGGCTGTGCATTGTATTTTGAAGATGATCAAAACCTGTATGGCCGATACTGGGGCGCCATTGCTGATGTGCCCAATTTACATTTTGAATTATGCTATTACCAAGGGATCGAATACTGCATCAGAAAAGGGCTAAAGCACTTTGATCCAGGGACTCAAGGTGAGCACAAAATAAGTCGAGGCTTTGAGCCTATTTACACAAGTTCATTGCACCACTTACAACATGAAGGTTTTCATAATGCCGTCGGAGACTTTGTCGAAGAAGAATCTAAGTCACTGAGCTTTTACAAGCAGGACTGCTATGAACAGTTACCCTTCAATGAGCAATATATGCCACCAATAAGAAAGGCACCGTGCTTATAAACGAACTGATCTTTATTAGTATGAAATACTATTCATTCAAACTATCAGCCTCTAGGCATCCCAGCGAGTAATAAAATCCGCACACACTTGCTCTGGGTTATCTGCTTCAGTAATGGCGCTGATCATAGCGATGGCATCAACACCCTGGGCTTTTACTTTCTCAAAACGCTCTTCATTAATACCACCAATGGCCACCAATGGAAAATCCGTCAACTGTACTCGCCAATATGCCAACCCATTAGCCCCTTTTGGTACCCAAGGCATATCTTTCGTTTGAGTGGCGTAAACTGGGCCGAATGCGATGTAGGAGGGTTTAATAGTTTTCGCGCGAGCCACCTCATAAAAACAATGACTACTTAAACCCAAGCGTAAACCTGCATTGGCAATGGCGGCTAAATCGGCGGCGTCTATGTCTTCTTGGCCAAGGTGGACACCGTACGCGCCACACACAATAGCCAACTGCCAATGGTCGTTAATATATAACTGACAGCCAAATTCATTGGCCAGCTTCACACACTGCATGATTTCATTTTTTAAACACTCACCACTTAAATCTTTCACCCGTAGCTGAATCACCTTAACACCTAAAGGTAATAACCGTGCAAGCCATGAAGCACGGTCCACTATAGGGTATAAACCAAGCTCTGTTGAGCAGGGTAAAAACTGAAGATTGTTTTGCTTATCACTCACATACACTCGGGGTAATTGAGTATTCTGAAAGTGCTGTGGTTTGGTCTGATTAAAATCAACAAAGCCCAAGGTACCGGTTTTTTCATCAATCGAAAATGGATGTTGCCAACCCCCATGCATTTGCATTTTAGCAATGACCATCGCATCGGAAATGGAATGACCTAAGGCAATGGCGCCGGCGATCAAAGATGCCATGGCACAACCGGTCCCCCGGTTAAAACCATGTTGAAATTCGTCATGCTCTAAATAAAAATAACGCTCGCTATCACAATATACATCTTGAGCTTTATATTTGCCGTGGCCACCTTTGAGCAACACGGCACTGTTTGTAGATTGGTGTAGTAATTTTGCCAAGGCTAAAGAATCATCCATGTACGATACTGAATCATCAAACAAGGTTATTAAAATGTTTGCTTCTTCTACATTAGGTGTAACCACATGAACATGCTGGATTAAAAAACGTAACGCACTTAAGCGAGATTGAGAGTATTTATTTTGATCACTACTCGCACCCAATACGGGGTCTAAAATAATCGTTTTATTTGAAAATATCGGGTGATTAACCAAGGCTTGAGCTTGCTCAATATCATGAATCAAACCAATTTTAATTACGCTGAATAGGTCTTGCTGATAAAGCGCGTCTAGCTGAGAAATAAAAACATCGAGATTAACGGGGTTTAATGAAAAAAAATCTGTTTGGTTTTGCGCTGTGTTAGCCGTAATACAACTGCCACAATGCACACCCAATGAGGTTAACGCACGCTGGTCCATGGCGATACCAGCCATACCTAACGGGTCATGGGCTGATATGGATAATACAGCGGTTTTAATTTCAACATCGATATTGGGCATATTAGTCATGATGAACTTATATTTTAATTGTCATTATGCCAAAACGGCATACCTAAAACCGGTGTGCTGGCCACGGCTTTTTGTTGCTCTTGCATACAGCCTGCCTTGTAGGCTAAACGGCCAGCATCAACCGCCAACTTAAAAGCCTTCGCCATAGCTATACTGTCTTGTGCTTTTGCCACTGCCGTATTTAATAAAACGCCATCAAATCCCATTTCCATGGCTTGCGCTGCATGACTGGGCTTACCCAGACCCGCATCAATAATCATTGGCACATGAGGAAAACGGTTTCGAAGCAACGTCAACGCATAGGGGTTCATTAACCCTTTACCTGTCCCTATAGGTGCCCCCCAAGGCATTAAAATATTGCAACCCACTTCTAATAATTTTTCGCATAAAATTAAATCGTCAGTGCAATAGGGAAATACTTCAAAGCCTTGTGATACTAACTCCTGCGCTGCCTCAACTAATTGAAACGGATCTGGCTGTAAGGTGTAATCATCACCAATCACTTCTAACTTCACCCAATTGGTTTTAAATAATTCTCGCGCCATTTGGGCAGTCACTATGGCTTCTTTTGCGCTGAAACAACCTGCGGTATTGGGTAATAGATAACGCTTTTCTTGGGTAAAGTCTTGCAGAAATTGCCAAAACACAGGATTATCTTGTGCCTCATTATTGGCTACATTTGAGGCGAATTGCCTGCGTAATGACACAGTCACAATTTGCGCAGAAGACTCATGAATACTGGCCTGCATAATACTAGGAGAGTCATACATAGCCGTGCCGATTAATAATCGGCTATCCAGCTTTTTACCACCAATTTCAAATTCATCTACATTAGTGAGGTTGATATTTTGTGTGTTCATCTAGCCTCCTACCACTGCAGTGAGTAATTCAATGTCATCTTCTTTTTGTAATATATAGCCATCGTATTCTTGCCGAGGCACAAGCTGCTGATTCACCGCCACCACACTGCGAGCAATTACAGCTTCCCAATCATCAAATCGATTTTGTAAGAATGCCAATAAGCTCATGGCTTCGTTTAATTCAACCACTTCCCCGTTGTAACGAATATTCATAACAAAACCTTTAATGAGTCACTAACTGTTGGCCACATGCTTTAGTAAAAAGCTCTGCTGTCAGTGCTTGTTCAACCAGCGCTGGCGTCAATAAATAGCCATGCCGATATAAACCGTTAATGCGAGTTAAGCCCCCTTTCACATCCACCACGGGTTGATGATCTAACCGGGTTGGGCGCACACCTGTATTCAAAGACACAATGCGCGCTTCGGCAAAACCCTTGTGCACACTATATGCGGCAGACAATAACTCCAATGCTGAACGCACACTCATAGGGCCATCATCGGCACTTTCAATTTCGGTAGCTCCAATTATAAAATGATAATCCTCACGGGGGACAACATACAATTTATACTTGGGATGCATAACACGAATCATGTGCTGAATGTTTACCTCAGGAGCATGCAATAAAATACGCTCACCACGAACCCCATATAGATTGACCTCTTGCTTGGCTGCCAAGCCTCGACAATCAAATACCCAGTCAAAATATTCACCATTCACATGATGACACGCCACAGAATCAACACGAGATAATCGTAACTCACCTTGGTTTCCAATCACATTATGTAGTGCATTCAGCACTTGATGACTGTCCACTTGTGCTTCTTGTTTTAAATGCAAAGCGCTGTGAAAATTGATTAACTCTGGTTCAATAATGCGCGGGTCCACCACAGACACACTTTCATTAAAGTTACCCAACTTGCGTTGTAAAACATCATGAAATTGCGACAAGCTATTGGCATCTTGTTTATGGGCCAATACCAGGGTGCCGCTATCTCGATAAAAAACTGCATGATTTTGTTTGGTGAGATGCGAAATGATATTGGGCCACAAAGCTAAACTGCGTAAACCTAATTCATATACATGGGTATTGGCGCTTTCTAATTCAGCCATGGGCGCCAACATACCTGCCGCCGTGAATGAACAAGACTGCTTACTCATATCCTGTTCAAACACGGTAACATTATGGCCAAGCTGAATGCATTCGTAGGCCATCACACTGCCACAAATACCGGCCCCCACCACCGCAATGTTCATGCAGGTTGTTCACTTTTATTTTTAGCGTTGGCTGGCACATAAACTTCACTGCCCAACGCTTTGAATTCTGCACTTTTATCTTGCATGGCTTTTACGATTTCATCTTTTGAATAGTCACGCACTTCTTGTGATATTTTCATTGAACAAAATTTGGGGCCACACATGGAGCAAAAGTGCGCAACCTTTGCGCTATCTTTGGGTAAGGTTTCATCGTGATATTCACGAGCAGTTTCCGGGTCTAAACCGAGATTAAATTGATCTTCCCAGCGAAATTCAAAACGGGCTTTGGACATCATGTCATCACGATAACGGGCACCTGGGTGACCTTTAGCGATATCCGCAGCGTGTGCTGCCAGTTTATAAGTAATGATGCCCACTTTCACATCATCACGATTGGGTAATCCCAGATGCTCTTTTGGCGTGACATAACACAGCATGGCACAACCAACCCAGCCGATCATGGCAGCACCAATACCTGATGTAATATGATCGTAACCCGGTGCAATATCTGTGGTTAATGGGCCAAGTGTATAAAAGGGCGCTTCGTCACAGCACTCAAGCTGTTTATCCATATTGGCTTGAATCATATGCATGGGTACATGGCCTGGGCCTTCGATCATTACTTGCACATCGTGTTTCCAAGCCAACTGCGTCAGCTCGCCTAACGTTTCTAATTCTGCAAATTGTGCGGCATCATTTGCATCCGCTTGAGAACCTGGGCGTAAACCATCCCCTAATGAAAAGCTCACGTCATAAGCTTTCATAATTTCGCAAATATCTTCAAAGTGCGTGTATAAAAAACTTTCTTCATGATGCGCAATACACCACTTTGCCATAATAGAACCACCACGGCTGACAATACCGGTTACACGGTCAGCCGTTAATGGAACATGAGCCAAGCGAATGCCTGCGTGAATGGTAAAATAATCCACACCCTGCTCGGCCTGTTCAATTAACGTATCGCGAAACACTTCCCAGGTTAAATCCTCAGCAACACCGTTCACTTTTTCTAATGCTTGATACAAAGGCACGGTACCAATAGGAACTGGCGAATTACGAATAATGTAATCACGGGTGCTATGAATATGTTTACCGGTTGATAAATCCATTACGGTATCGCCACCCCAACGGGTCGACCAAACCAGTTTTTCAACCTCTTCTTCAATAGAGCTGGTTAATGCACTGTTGCCAATATTAGCGTTCACTTTAACTAAAAAGTTACGACCAATAATCATGGGTTCTAATTCAGGATGATTAATATTGGCAGGAATAATGGCGCGGCCGCGAGCAATTTCTTCGCGTACAAACTCACCCGTTATAGTTTGCGGAATACTGGCTCCCATGTGATTACCTTTTAAACGGGCTTCACGTTCAGGGGTTGTGAATTCATTCTCGACAGCGGCACGCTGTTGATTCTCACGCATGGCCACATATTCCATTTCTGGAGTGACAATGCCTTTACGAGCATAATGTAACTGGCTGACGTTTTTTCCCGCTTTTGCCCGGCGCGGTTCACGTTGCAAATGAGGGTTATAAAATTGAAATGCTTTGGTTTCATCGTCAATGCCATTATCTTCAGGCTTGGTATCACGCCCTTGGTAAACCTCTGAGTCATTGCGGTCTAAAATCCACTTGGCGCGAACTTGGGAAGTAATGCCCTTGTGCACATCGACGTCTGCATTTACATCGGTATAAGGACCGGAGGTATCATAAACATGGATATGGCTGCCGTCGGTTAAATTGATTTTACGCATGGGCACGCGAACATCAGGCTGGTTGGGGCTTTGCAGGTAGACTTTTTCACTGCCCGGTAAAGGCTCACGCGTGATTAAGTGAGGGTTAACATCCGCCAGCTGTGCGGTTTGAATGGTGTTTGTCGTATCTGAATTTTGCATAGTGGACCCTTTATATTAATAAAGTCACCACTAACAAAGACGTGCGGGAATTAATCGACACTTATCCTAAAAATAAAATAAGTCCCATTAATAAGATGCAAAACACCTGATTAACCCAGAAAAATCAGAGCTATCACATACCGGTGTTTCACGCTCATTCCTACGCCGATGCTAGTCGGATCAGGTTCAACGGGTAAAATCTCAGCTACTTTTTCAAGCGGCACCCCGTGAGCATGAGGCCATTCTAAGATAAGACATTAGGATTTCCAACCACTAAGGTGACCAAATATGCCCATTGCCTGTCCTTTTATGCCCTTTCAAAGGCGCTTACCAAGGGTATATTGGTAAAAAAAATAATAAGAGCATGCCATGCAAGCATTCATTGAAACTGTGATTCACGACTACTCGACTGTTTTGGTCGACCCTTGGTTTTGGTTATTTCCTGCTGCCACCCTTGGCATCAGCTTTGTTGCGTTTATGACCTTTGCCTTACCTTGGACACTTTTGGCTTACCTTGAGCCTAAGTGGCTTAAACCTTACCGCATTCAAGCTAAGGTAATTGATGTAAGAGGCACGTTTTGGCCATCTATTTACCACAGCATCAAAAACACGGTGGTAGTATTTCTTTTATTACTACTTATGTGGCCCTTAATTAAACAAACCGGTATTCACACTGGGGAATTGCCCAATGCGTTAATTATCGTACTGCAAATTGTGTTTTTTATTCTTCTGGATGATTTTCTTTATTATTGGATGCACCGTTACTTTCATGAAAACAAATTTTTCATGCGTCATGTACACAGTGTTCACCATCGAATCAAAAATACCTGCGCCATTAATGGTAATTACATGCATTGGTTTGAATTCGCTTGTACATCAGGATTGATTTTAATTGGCCCTATTTTATTAAGCAGCCATTTATACGTGGTATGGATATGGGTAATTATTCGTCAATTTGAAGCGGCCGATGGCCACATGGGGTATGACATTCCATGGAATCCTGCGCGACTATTTCTTATTTATCACGGACCGGTTTACCATGATTTTCACCATGCTAAATTTAGAGGAAACTACGCTGGGTTCTTAAGTTATCTCGATGGTCTTCTAGGTAAGACCCATATCAAGCAATATCTTGATTATAAAGCGAAACGAAAAGCAGGCTTAAAGCCTGAAGAGATTAGATAATAAAGGCGCCGCAGCGCCTTAAAATTCAAATGGCTCCTTGTGGGGTTTCTTCGGAATAGGTTATCACCCTAAATTCAACCGATGGATCGACACCACATTGTTCATACGTGATATCTATCATATGATCTTCTTCATCATAAAGAAGTATCTGACCGCTCTCAATTGCCCCATCTTCACAGAATGTCAGCCCTTCGGTTTCAACCGAAACTTTACCAAAATCCGGTAGATATAAATCCATATTGTAATCAATCGAATTCCCCATTGAATCGGCTATGGCATTTTCAACCTTATATATCTTGCCATTAGCTACTTGGAAAATTGAATCAAACTTACAACTATATCCATTCTCAAAGTTACATCTTATTTTATGATCAACTGAACTTTCGACACCATTGATACTAATATCTGCCTCTATCATCACATTTATATTCTCTGATAGGTAATCAATAGTGAAATCACCATTCATACTTATATTTCCGACTGAGGGATCCTTAGAATTTATACTTAACTGATCGTATGAGATTTCATAATGAGTGTCGTTTTCCACATAAAAATTAGCACCACCAGAAATTAGAAGTTCATAACTATCAATCTCCATGCAAAAATTCGTCGCGTCAAATGAAAAGTTTTGATAATTCCCTTCTATTTGAGCATAACCTTCACCACAGAAATCCTCCTGTCGAATGTTTGGTATCGTTTCACTTCCAACCTCATTGAAAATATAACCTGACACCTCTCCCATGATCTCTTCAATATTACCTGCTACTGTATTCACACGTTTAAATAATGGCATCCCACCTTTTGGAGAAGCCAATTCACTTAGAGCATCCTCCGCTGAATTGGCTACAATCGTTTTGCTTTCTTCAGTTAAAACATAAGGGTCCTGCTTGCCTTGATAACCAATATCCGCTAATTCAGAGTTTGAAGAACTCCCACAGGCTGTTAACAAACATATCGAGAGAAACCCTGCGGTTTTAGTTAGATTTCCGTGCATAATCATTCCATTTCTTAAATACTAGTACTACAAACAGAACTATAAAAATTAGCTATTTAAATGTAAATAGTTATTCCTTTAAACATGTGAATTCAAACACGGCACTTGCCCTAAGCCATAAGAAAAAGGAACAACCTATGCTACGACTCGCTTTTTTTGACATTAATTACAATTGACTTAATAAGTTCGCTCCAATTCGAGAATAGTTCGGCTAATGCTGAGATTTTGAATAAAAAAACTGCCCGAATTCACACAAACATCATCCGATGTATGGCTCAAATTGAAACCTCTCACTACTGGTAGTTTCAAAGGCCATGTAGTGTTGATGGCCACATGGGGTATGACATTCCATGGAATCCTGCGCGACTATTTCTTATTTATCACGGACCGGTTTACCATGACTTTCATCATGCTAAATTTAGAGGAAATTATGCGGGGTTCTTAAGTTATCTCGATGGCTTACTGGGTAAGACACATATTAAGCAATATCTTGATTATAAGGCGAAACGAAAAGCAGGCTTAAAGCCCGAGGAAATTAGATAATAAAACATGGCCTAAATTCACACCGGCACATGTGGCATCTCATACTGACTGTCGAAATGTGCCATAGACATCACACCCCGCTTGCCTTAAGGTCAAATGGCATTCTAATAACAATAAAAGAGCCAATATGTCTTCTAATCATTTTGATGTTCTGATTATCGGTGCAGGTTTATCCGGCATCGGTATGGC
>NYTP01000139.1 GCA_002683575.1 Bermanella sp. | reverse complement strand
TAGATTGGCGCGTTTTATCGTTTAATTACCATAAAAAATTCATCAATCTGTCATTTAAGTGAAAGAATGTAACAAAACTGTCACATGAGCTTTGTAACATAACTGTCACTAACACATGAAAAACAAAAAGGTGAACACTATGAAAAAGCCCCTAATCGCAGTTGCTGTATCCATGGCCTTTATTGCATCCGCTCAAGCGGAAGGTCAGTTTTACGGTAAGATGAATGTTGCAACCGTGTATGATGATGCGTCAGAAAAATTCTCATTATCAAGTAATGCTAGCCGTTTGGGTGTAAAGGGCTCTGATGACTTAGGCTCTACTAAGGTTATCTATCAAGCAGAATTTGAACTAGCGGTTGATGATGGTTTAGGTACGGATGTTGACGATGCTGGTGACACAGATACCAATACTCTTAAAACTCGTGATACTTATATTGGCCTAGCATATTCTGGGATGGGTACGGTTAAGATGGGTATTATGGATACCCCACTGAAAAAGTCTCAAGGTAAATTCGATCAGTTTAACGACGTGATTGATATCAAGAATGTACTTGATGGCGAAAACCGTATGGCCAATTCAATCAATTACACATCTGAAAAAATGGCTAACACTCAGGTGTCTGTTTCTGCGGTTCTAGCCGAAAACGGAAGCAGTGACGGTTACTCTGCTAGTGTTGTATATAGTGCTGACTCTCTATATTTATCTGGTGCCTATGACACCAAAATTAAGGGTGAGTCAACTCAGCGTGTAACGGCAATATTCAAGGCCGGTGATTTGTCTTTCGGTGCTTTGATTAATAACGTTGATACGGATGATACCAAAGATGAAGAATTAGGTTATGCCGCTAACGTTGCAATGAAAGCTGGCTCAAATACCTTTAAAGCTCAGTATGAAGCAGGTGACCAAAAAGAGGTTGGTGCAACAAGCCTTTCTCTAGGTCTTGACCATAAACTGGCTAAGACTACAAAGGCGTTCTTCTATGTGAATCAGTCTGAAACAGACGCTGCTGATAGTGATGTGACTGCATTGGTCGCTGGTCTAGAACACAAGTTCTAATTCCACGCTGCTAATCCAAAAAGCCCCTTCATTGGGGCTTTTTTGGTTTTTGGGATAACGTGTTGCATTGAGTTTGAGAGGCAGGCTTGCTTTAATGGCGCAGCTTATTTTTTAGGAATGATCTATGAAGATTGCCGTTTATTTTTTGGCTGCTTTTTGTACTCTTGTGATGGTCTCGGGTCCAGCATATGCCAATGAACAGGATCCTTGGGAGCCTTGGAATCGTCAGGTTTTTGAGTTTAATGAAACCGTTGATTATTACAGCGCAAAACCCCTGGCCCAAGCTTATCGCAATGTGACCCCGCAAGTGGTCGACGATGCGATCACCAACGTGTTTAGCAATCTTGGCGAGCCTCTCATTGTGGTCAGCGGTCTAGCCCAGGGTAAGTTTTTACAAGCGTTATCTGATACTGGGCGCTTTTTAGTGAATAGTACTATTGGCGTATTGGGTATTTTTGATGTGGCCCGTCACATCGGTATGCCTAAACACAATGAAGATATGGGCCAGGTATTCGCTAGCTGGGGGATCGATTCAGGGCCTTATTTAATCCTTCCGATTTTAGGACCGAGCACGGTTCGTGATGCGACCGGTTTTGTTGTGGATACTTGGGGGCTGGATAGCTTAGACCCTCAATATCAAGCGCTGGATAATACCGAAGTGTATTATTCCAGTGTATTTGCGGAATACTTGGATGTTCGTGCTGACTTGATTCCAGCTGAAGGTATCATAAGTGGTGACCGCTATTCGTTTATTCGAAGCTTATACCTTCAACGACGTGAGTTCCTAATTAATGATGGTCAGGTGCAAGATGAGTTTAACGACGATTTTGATGATTTCGATGAAGACTTTTAGCTAGGATACGCCTGTAAAATGGCTGGCGCATCCATAGGGCTAGCTCAACAGTTCAATGATTTCGGCGCCGTAATAGTTAAGGCCGTTATCTGACATGTGGCGCTTGATGCTGACGCAAGCGTTCAGGGGCGAAAATTGGTTTTGGTAAGACGGTAAAAAAGCCACGCCCTCATCTCCAATGGCGAGAGCCTCTTTTGTTTCAATGCACATCCCTGTGCCACTTAAATCAATGCAGACACACTCAATAATTCGATCCCCAAGTGTGAGCGTGAGTGGGGACTCAACTCTCATTCGAATAAAGTCACGTTTCTCTTCATAGGCATTGGCTAGGTTCATTCTTTTTATTCCTCTTCCACGGGCCACAGCGTCAGTTTACTGTGTCAAAGTTCAGTAATGGATGCAACTGTCTAAAAAGTATGCAAAAGCTGTGACAACCTTCATACAAATTACTGATATTTGATTAATTAATACATGCCTTTGTGCTGACCTTGGTGTACCTTGCTAACAGGGTATTTGCCATGTAAGGTGGCCCAGCCAAAACAATAACAAGTCTACGCAGGCATCCATGAGTGTGGTAAGTGGTCGAGTATTAGTCATTGATGATGAAGCCATTGTTCGGGAAAGCATTGTTGCTTACCTGGAAGACAGTGGTTTTGATGTGATCGAAGCAGAAAACGGTCATGAGGGCGTGGCTTGTTTTAATAGTCTACAGCCTGATATCGTTCTGTGTGATCTGCGCATGCCTAATATGGATGGCTTAGCTGTCCTTAGGCAGGTTAATAAAACCCATCCGGACACGCCCTTTATCGTGGTCTCTGGTGCCGGTGTCATGGCGGATGTTGTGCAAGCCCTTCGTTTAGGTGCCAGTGATTATTTGATTAAGCCTATTTTAGATATGGAAGTGCTGGAGCACAGTATTATACGTAATCTAAAGCAGCGACGCTTAATTGAACAAAACAGCGCGTACCGTGCCCAGTTAGAGGCTAATAACCGCGAGTTAGAATCCCGTTTAAAAGAACTTCGCCTTGATCAGCAAGCGGGTAGGGAAGTACAAAAACGCATGTTGCCTGAAAACCAAGCGCAAATGACGGGCATAGAGTTCAATTACCATATTATCCCAAGCCTCTATCTCAGTGGCGATTTTGTCGATTATTTCCCCATTAGCACCGATAAAGTGGTGTTTTATGTGGCTGATGTGAGTGGCCATGGTGCCTCTTCAGCATTTATTACCGTTCTACTTAAAAATCTCAGTAATCGATTAAGACGTAATTTAAAACGTCAATCCAGTGATGATCTATTAACCCCCCATAAAGTCATTGAGCGCATTAACAAAGAGCTGGTGGATGCGCGCTTAGGCAAACATGTGAGCTTATTTTGGGGCATGATTGATTTGCCATCGTCGACACTTTCTTATAGTGTGGCGGGCCAATTTCCTATGCCCATCTTAAGCAATGAATTTGGTGTACACTATCTAGAGGGCCGTTCGCAGCCGGCTGGCTTATTTTTGGCAGCACAATATGCAACGTATGATATTAAGTTGGGGCAAACGTTTGAGTTAGTTGCGGTATCAGACGGCATACTCGAAGTATTGCCACACGCCGCACTAGCTGAGAAAGAAGCCTGCTTATTAAAGTGGGTAGCAGACGGTCAATTGACCATAGAAAACTTGGAATCCTTGCTTAAAATTGACACCGGCAACGAGATACCAGATGACATTACATTGTTAACCTTGTCTAGGACAGAATGACCATGAATACGGGAAAAATTCTCGTTGCTCAAAGCCAGGGAATTTACATAATCAAATTCGTCGGTGATGTTCGCCTAAGTTTGTGCAGCACACTGGATCAGTTCACCGATCAGATGTTTGAAAGTGATGAATTTAAAACCGTAATAATCGATTTAACTGAAACTCAGTGTATCGATAGTACGTCACTGGGCCAGCTTGCCAAAATCTCCATTCTTTACAAAGAAAAATACGGCCAGCTGCCTACTATCATATCGACTCAAGATGATATCAATCGGATCCTGATGAGTATGGGATTCGATCAAGTATTTTATATTGTAAAAGAATTGGTATCCCACGTGGAATACCTTGACGAATTACCACTTAAATCCGTTGATGAAGCTGAAATGAAAAAGCGCGTATTAGAGGCTCATAAGCTCCTTATGGATATGAACCAAAATAACCGTGATGCGTTTCAGGATTTAGTGAACAGTTTAGAAGAAAACTAATATATTTATGACAGCTATAGAACCTTCGGTACAAAAAGCCACTGTATTAGGCGGAGGCAGTTTCGGTACCGCCATTGCAAATATTTTGGCTGAAAACGGCTTTAATGTCAGCTTATGGATGAGAAACCCTCAAGCCGTTGCAGACATTAATGATAGCCATGAAAACAAACAATATTTACCGGGTGTGGCCCTGCATGCTGGTATTCATGCGACCGATGATTTAACCAAAGCCATTGCTGATAGTCAGGTTGTGTTTTATGCCATTCCGAGTAAATCGTTTCGTGAAATTGTTGAGCGCACAAAGGACATTGTAGAAAAAGAACAAATACTCATCAGTACTACAAAAGGTATTGAGCCAGATGGTTTTAACCTGATGAGCGATATTTTGCGCGGCGTGTTTCCAACTAACCCTGTAGGGGTTATCAGTGGGCCTAATTTAGCCAAAGAAATTGCACAAGGACAACTGGCAGCAACAGTGATCGCCAGTAAAGATAAACGTGTTCGTGACTTTATCCAGCAAAGCTTGAGCTGCAAGTTTTTCCGTATTTATGTCAACGCCGATATGTATGGTGTTGAACTGGGCGGGGCACTAAAGAATATCTACGCCATTATTACAGGTATGGCTGCGGCTCTTGGTTTTGGTGAAAATACAAAAGCCATGCTGATCACCCGTAGCCTTGCTGAAATGAGCCGTTTTGCAGTTTCTCAAGGTGCAAACCCCATGACCTTTTTAGGCTTGGCAGGTGTGGGCGACTTAGTGGCGACGTGTGTATCTCCGTTAAGCCGTAATTATCGAGTTGGATATGCAGTGGGTAAGGGTGAAAGCCTAGACGAAGCCATTGAGTCACTGGGCGAAGTCGCTGAGGGTATTAATACATTACGATATGTGCGTAATGAGGCAAACGAGATGGGTATTTATATGCCACTTGTGAATGCATTATATGCCGTACTTTTTGAAGGTGTTAAGGTCGATGAAGTGGCCAATGCACTAATGACCGGCGATCATAATACGGATGTGGAATTTTCTTTACCCAGAGGAGCTTAGCAAATGGATAAGCAATGGAAAGACAATATAAAGTCAGAATCATTTTGGTTGCGTAGCCTGTTCATGGTGTTGTTCTTTGTTGTATATCGCATTGTGGATTTGCTTGTTTTGCTAGTGGCCATTAGTCAGTGGTTTTATGTTTTACTGAGCGGTGACGGTAATCAAGGCTTAAGCAACTTTGCTAAAGGTTTAAGCTTGTATGTTTCTCAGATTATTAACTACCTAAGCTATAACACCGAAGAGAAACCATTTCCTTTTAGTGATTGGCCAAAAGAAAAAGCGCCCACTACCAAACGTAAAACCGCGCGTAAGACTTCGGCAAAAACTAAAAAAGTCACAGATAAAAGCGATGCATAAGCTTTGGATTATGCGCCATGGTCAAGCTCAGTCCATGGCGTCCACGGATGAGTTACGCCCTTTAACAGATCAAGGTCGTCAGCAAGTGAGCATTAATGCTCAGTTGATCAGCAATGAACACTTTACCCATGTCTTTGTAAGCCCTTATTTACGTGCCCAACAAACATGGGAGGTATTACAGTCACAAGGTGTTCGCACCCAGCGCTGTATCACGGTTGATTGGATTACCCCTGACGTACCCACAGCACCGGCCTTAGATGAGTTGCTGTCACTTGACGGTGATCAATTGAATATTTTATTGGTTTGCCACCAAACATTTGCAGGACGGTTAGCCACACATTTGTGCGATGGCTCGACTCGCGGTCGACATGTTGAGACGGCAGCCATAGTATCCATTCAAGCGGAGGTGTTTGCAGGCCAATGTGGCATGTTAAAAGGCATCTTGTCCTCTTATTAATCGCTCCTCTTTCTGCTAGTGCTGCAGCCCAGGTTGGGCCTGGCTTATTGTGGCGAATCCATAAACCTCAGCAACCCCCTTCTTTTTTATTTGGTACCATTCATATTGACGATAAACGGGTCAAGGATTTAGATAGGCAGGTCACCCGCCGTTTTAATGAAGCAAAAACCCTGTGTCTAGAAATCTTACCTAACCGTGAAACCCAAGTTAGTATTGGTCGAGCGATGCTTTTACCAAAAGGGCAATTTCTGGATGAGATTCTAGGTGAGTCTTTATTTAATCGCTTGAGCCTATTACTTAATAAACGTGGCATGACCCCTCTTGAGGCAATTTATTTGAAGCCCTGGGCTGCGATGGTGGTTTTAAGTCGACCTAAAAGTCAGGGCGGATATGCCTTAGATGAACAGCTTTATCGCTGGGGCATGCATCAATATAAAAAACTGTGTGCACTAGAAACCTTACAGGAGCAGCTCTCTGTTTTTGATGAGCTAAGTCTCGAAGATCAAATCACCTTGCTCAATGATTCTTTGGACTACATGTCACAAGTGCAGGCATTGAATGAGCAACTAGTGCAGGCTTATTTGAAAGGCAACCTTGATGAAATCTATAGGCGCAGTATGGAGCTGCAAGCCCATGATGAACTTGCGAACCGACTCATGAAGTCCTTAATTGATCGACGAAACGTGCGCATGCTTGAAAGAATGTTACCAGAGCTTGAAAAGGGCAGGGTGTTTGTTGCTGTTGGCGCACTCCACTTGCCAGGCGAGCACGGCCTATTGAATTTACTGCGCAGCAAAGGCTATGCGGTAACACCACCTGATTTAAAAGTGAGTCCTTGGTAATGGCGCGCCCAGTTATACATTTCTGTCATGCAAATGGCTTTCCTGCTAAAAGTTATAGTGTGTTACTCGATGCGCTTTCAGACAGTTTTAAGATAAGTTATCTCGATATGCACGGCCACCAGCCGGATTACCCGGTAACAGATAACTGGCCCCATTTGGTTGATGAACTTGTTGATGAAATCATCTCTTTGCATCGAGAGCCGGTCATTGCTGTTGGTCATAGTATGGGAGGCGCATTAATTTATATGGCAGCTCGTAAGCGTCCCGATTTATTTAAGCAGATTATTCTGTTAGACCCGCCCTTGTTAGATAGTATGACGTCGTTTGTGATTGGCTTGGCAAAGCGATTTAACTTTATTGATCGCATTACACCCGCTGGTCGAACCGATGGCCGCCAAGAAGTATTCGATGATTACGATCATGCTTTGCGATACTTCAGTGGTAAATCATTATTTAAAAAAGCGGACCCAAGGTGCTTACAGGATTATATTCGTCATGGTACTGAGGCTCATGAATCAGGTTTAAAATTAACCTACGCCGCACAAACCGAAGTGGCAATTTATCGCACTATGCCGCATAAAATTCCTCAGCATAAAGAGCCCCTAAATGTCCCTGCCACCTTGGTTTATGGTGAACACAGCGATGTGGTTCGACCAGCATTAGTAAAGCAAATGAAACAGCGGGTGGGAATGGATATTTTGAAAGTCAGCGGCGGGCATTTATTCCCATTTGAGCATCCAGAAGAAACTGCCCGACAGATAAAACAGATTATCGAGGCCTCATGAATCCCAGTATAAAGTTACATATAAAAGGCATTGATATACATGCTATACAATGGGGAAACCCAGCAGGTGAAAAAGTATTAGCCTTACATGGCTGGTTGGATAATGCAGAAAGCTTTTCAAATCTCGCACCTTTACTTAAGAATTGCCATATCGTTGCAGTGGATTTGCCCGGTCATGGGTTGAGTGGCCACTGGCCTTCCCATCAGCATTATCACTTATGGGCCGGAGTTGAAGACGTAGAGTGTATTCTTGATGAGCTTGGCTGGAATCACTGTCATATTATTGGCCACTCCATGGGGGCGGCCATAGCAACTTTATATGCTGGTACATTTCCTAAACGTTTAACTAGCTTGACACTAATTGAGGCCATTGGCCCTATGGCCGGTGATATCAAGGGGGCGCCAGAGCGTTTAGCGCAAGCCATCAATAGCATGAAAAAACATAACCCCGAACAAGCTTCACGGAAAGATACCTCCAGCTTCATCCAGGCCCGACTGAATGGCCCGTTGAAATTGACGTCAGATAGTGCGGAAAAAATCATTGAGCGGGGTTTGGTGAAAACGCAGAGCGGCTATGCTTGGGCTAATGATAAGCGCTTACGTTACACTTCTATGGTGAGACTGCCTGAAGACTTGATTCAATCATTTATTGCAGCCATCGAATGCCCTGTGCTGGGGGTGTTCGCAAACGATGGTTTGTTCACTCAAGAGCAGGCTCATATTCGTTGGCAGGTGATACAAGTTGAGAAGCAATGGCACTGGTTAAATGGTGGACACCATTTACACCTTGATGGCGATGTCGAAGAAATCGCCAATATTGTTGAACCCTTCATTCAGGCAAACGCAGGTTAATGATTAAGGCGTTCATGTCGTTGGTGAAAATTCATCATTGGTAATAACGGCTGATTTGGTCCAGAATTATTATCATTAAAAACGGAAGCTCACCATGACTTTAGACGAAATCATTGCCCATAGAAAAACCCTCGCCAAAACACATGTCACCAAAGCCGTGTTTCCGGATACAACCAATCATCATGATACTTTGTTTGGCGGAACCGCTTTGCAATGGATGGATGAAGTCTCGTTCATTGCCGCAACCCGTTTTAGTCGTCAAAGCATAGTGACAGTCAGTTCAGATAAAATTGATTTTAAACACCCTGTGCCAGCGGGTTCGGTGGTTGAATTAATTGCTCAAGTTGTTCATGTGGGGCGAACCAGTCTCAAGGTTCGAGTTGATATGTATGTTGAGGATCTTTATCAAGACGGTTGTGAAAAAGCCATTACCGGCATATTTAGCTTTGTCGCCATTGATGACGATAAAAAACCCACTCCAGTATTACCGCAAGACTTTATTGATTTGTGTATAGCAAATAATTCCGCCACCCCTAGAGATTAATTAAAACGGGGCGTCGCAGTTGAACTCAATTCGTTGGTTGGTGATAGGGTGATGAATCACTAAGCGTTTCGCATGAAGATGCAGGCGCGCACTCATGGCCAATGCTTCACCTTGGGCATAAAAGTAATCACCGATGATAGGGTGACCAATGCTGGCAAGGTGGACCCGCAACTGATGGCTTCTGCCGGTATGTGGAATCAAGGTAACGCGGCTGCGTTTTTTTGATGATTGAGTGCATTGCCAGTTTGTCACTGAGGGCTTACCCTCGGTATGCACTTCCTGTTTAGGCCGGTTTGGCCAGTCACAGCGCAAAGGTAAATCAATTCGTCCTTTGGCCATTGGCAATTGACCAAATACTTCAGCCTCGTATACTTTAAATGTTGTGCGAAATTGAAATTGCTTGGCTAGATGTGACAGACTTTTTTGGTTCAATGCAATGACCATGATACCGGAAGTGCCTTGGTCCAAACGGTGCACCACACCCAGAAAAGGAAATTCACTTTCTAAGCGATGGGTCACGCTGTCGTTTAAACTGCCAGGCTGTGACAACAATCCACTGGGTTTGTTGATCACGAGCAAATGTTTATCCTGATATAAAATCTGCATTGAGCAATATGCCAAGAAAATTATGTGAGCACTGTCAGCGACCGCTAGCAGTTTGTATATGCCCGTACTTAGTTCAATTACAGGCACCGTGTAAGCTGGTGATTCTACAGCACCCCAGTGAGCAAAAACAGGCGTTAGCCACGGTACCCTTGTTGCAGTTATCCATTTCACCGCTTGAGGTGCTGGTGGGTGAAGCGTTTGAACACACTGACACGGTACAAGCTTTATTAAAGGACCCAGAGTCTTGCCGAGTTTTGTTTCCGACTGCAGACAGTGAGTCTTGGGATTTATCGGCCCCTAACAAGCTATCTGATTCGATCTCCACACTCATTGTTATTGATGGTACTTGGCGCAAGGCAAAACGGATCTGGCATATGAACCCTTGGCTTGAGCGTTTGCCGTGTGTGCATTTATCCAATGTGCCAGCCACTGAATATCAGATTCGATCGAGTACCATAAAGGGCGGTGTTTCCACTTTAGAAGCGGTGATGCATGGGTGTCATTATATATCCGGCCATGAAAATTATGCGGACTTGCTTAAGCCTTTTCACGCCATGATTGATATGCAGATAAAAAAAATGGGCAAGGAGATTTTCCTAGCCCATTATGCTCAAAAAGAAGACTGATTACTGGCCAGCGACCTGGGTCTCTTTGTTGGGTTTGTTTAGCCCCAAGATATCATCTTTAAATGAGCGACCCACAGGATTCTCACCAATCCAGATGGATAACATGGCACGGTAAAAATCTTTGCCTGGAATCAAGCCTTTTACTTCATTGTTGATGATCACCTGGGTGCCTTTACCTGGAATGTAGTCAAAGTAAGACTCTTCACCACGGTGCATTTTGCCGTTAAAGTAGCTCAACATTTGTTCGATTTCACCGCTTAATTCTTTGTGTTGATCCTTGGTGATGTTCATCACAAGGGCTTCTTGCAGGGCGTTGGCGATTCGTCTTGCGCCTACTTTTTTAAGCATCACGTGAAACACCATACGCTTATGGGTTTCGCTGTTATAAATCTCTTCAGGGATTGTTGAAGGCTGTTCTAGGTAAAGTGCGCCAACATAGGTTTCGATTAATAAATACAGTTCGCGCAGGGACGCGCCGTTTAAGTAAAGTTCCGGTCGCTCTGCTGTTGCAGGCACCACCTCACTTAGGTTTACGTCAGACACTTCATATGCAGTAGCGTGAGACATGAATAAGCTTGATGTAACTAAAAGAAATATAGCGCTAAGCAATCTCATTGGAAGGCTCTTATTTTTATTGGTGTAGCGCACTTATATCACTTAATCGTGACGGCATTCAATCGCAATCTGTGACGCAGTTGGTGTTTTGTGTAAACAAAGGTACGCTGAAATTTTACACGTTAATATCAATGGCATATCTGGCCAAAAGTACTCTTAATGGCGTAATCAGATACAAGGTGCCCTTTGGAATAATCAGTAATCACGCTTGTGCATCATAATGGCATTTGGGCATAATGCGCGGCCACCAAGGGGTTGTGTATGCAGGTTAAAAATTTTTATTGGTATGTTTTAAATAAGCCATTACCACAAATGGATGTATTGGAAGACAAGTTGGCGAAAAAGCCGTTTACGCCATGCTTATCTCAGCAATTGGCGTCACAAGGTTGGGTAAGCGCGGTAAGTTCCGGGGAGCGTGTATATGAGGCTCACGGGGCCCAATTATTGATGCTTAAAACGGAAAAGCGGTTGCTGCCAGCATCGGTTGTTAATGAGCACTTGCAAGTTAAGATAGAAGAATTTGAACAGGCGGAAGGGTATAGCCCAAGTAAAAAAATCCGTACTCAAATGAAAGAAGACCTTACACAAATTTTACTGCCACAGGCCTTTACGAAGTCTAGCCGTTTACCGATCTTGATTTTTCCCAAGCAGGGCTGGTTGATGGTATTGTCGGCTAGCGCAAAGAGCGCAGATGACGCCACTGCGTTTTTGCGCGAAACCCTAGACGGCTTACCTGTTTCCTTGACGAATACCGATAACTCCCCAAGTCATGTTATGACCAGTTGGTTGGAAAACCCGCTGTCCTTGCCTCAAGGTTGGGCCCTTGGTGAAGAAGTGGAGCTACAGGACGCTGAAGGTGCGCTGGTTAGGGCGCGTAATCAGGACCTGCTAACCGACGAGCTTAATGTTCACATGGAAGCCGGTAAAATCGTCAGTAAGCTGGCTCTCGTTTGGCGTGAAAATGTGAGCTGTGTATTGCAGGATGACTTATCTGTAAAGCGCATTAAGTTATTGCTTGAGCAAGACGACGCACCAGATAGTTCTGAAGGGCAAGACGCGCGGTTTGCCCATGAATTTGCCCTCAGTTGTAACTGGCTTGTGCCTTTTTGCCAAGATTTGCTGGCCACCATGGGCGGACTTGATAAAGCGTTAGCTGCCAGCCAAGAAAGAGCCTTTGCCTAATTTAGCTACAGGCCTTGTTATGGTTCATTTGTGCAGCAGACCAATGCTGTCAATTGTGCCACGTAATATGGCAATTTGATGGTGACTTGCTAAGTTTTAATAAGGCAAGACAAAACAAAGTCAGGAAGTTCGATAGTCGGCTTTGTTTTGCCTTTGCCTTTCTAAAAGTCGCTTTATCTCATAACTATTCTTATTGCCTTTCTGTGCTGTTAAAGTGTTCATTTTCTGCAAAGAGCCCCTCATGTTTGCTTTTTTTCAGCGTCATCGCATTTCAATTTGGCCGTTATCCTTGGCGCTACTTATTATCGGCTTGGTGGCGTTAAACCCATGGCTTAAAACCTGGCTGCGTTACGATGAAGGTGCGGTGGCTCAAGGTGAGTTGTGGCGGTTATTGAGCGCACACTTTGTGCACCTTGGTTGGGTGCATGGCCTGCTCAATGCCGCAGGCCTTTTATTGCTTGCGTTGATTCAACCTGCGGGCAAGGTTTGGCTGTGGCTTGCTTTTTATTGTGTCAGCAGTGTGTTGATCTCTGTCTATATTGTCATTGATAGCCAGACTTACTATTACGTGGGGGCGTCAGGTGTGTTACATGGGTTGTTTGTTGTGGCCGCTTATTTCAGTCAAAGCTTGGATCTTTGGCGTCGATACGCGCTGATCGCTTTGGTGGTCGCTAAGCTATTCTGGGAGCAGAGTCGATACTATCAAGATAATGGTTTAGGGGACGCCATTGGCGGTTTTGTGTATGTGGATGCGCATCTTATAGGCGGATTGTGCGGACTGGCGGTGGTGCTGGTTTTGCTGCTAAAAAATCAACTGAAATTTCCCCACTACGGCTAATTCCTTCTACACTTTTGTGGTGGTCATATTGATCTGATCACTATGGGGAGTTGATGAAGTTTTACTTGGGGATGCTTGTTGGGTGGTGGTCTGTTTGTTCATGGTCGGTGAGCGAGTGGGACTACGAAATTGACCCTTACTATAGCAATATTGCTTACTATCAAACCCTCGATGATTCTCCTGTGCCTGAGCTTGGCGAGCGTTCTGAAGCTCAAGTGTATTCTGACCTGTTTTTCAGCTCTTACCTTCCTCGTTTTTTCTTACTAGAAGCCAGTCTTAATCCCATGCCTATTCTGGGGGTTGCGCTAAAAAGCGATGACGCGCAAAACCTATATGAGGATATGACGGTAACGCAAAAACTTAACCTAGTTGAGGTGGCCACGGCGGGTTTTGAAGAGCCCTATGCTGTGTCTGTGTTTTTGGGCAACATGATAAAATATCGAACAAAAGGAAATGGCGAAGGGGGGGCGCAAAGTAAGGGTTTTATGGGGTATTTGGCCAGTTATGGTCATTTGCATATTCGTAAAAATGAATTGGTGCAAGATCGTTGGGGCGAGTTTGAATGGAAAATTAAAGGGGATAAGGTAACAGCAGAACGATTGCTGAGCTGGTCATTTCGAGTGGGTACAAAGATTCATGATAATCCCTATGTGACCGATGAATATTACGTGGCGATTAAGCGTGAGCGTGTCGAAGAAAGGGGGGATATCTTTTCTTGGATTAAAAATGGCGGCATCGAATTTAAATACCGTGTGAGTCAGCGCAGTGGTAAAACCATTGGCCAGCAAATTATCATTGATAAGAAAATCCCACTGGCTGATAGGGGCTGGATTTTCTCGTTTGGCGTGGGGTTGGTGCGCGAAACTCGTGAAAAATACTCTGGCCCATTAAGTTTAGATGAATCGAGCACTGCCTTTGTGCTAAGGCCCAGCATGACGTTTTAGTCGGCTTGATTTTCTCTGGTAGGGCGTTTGTTTGCTTGTTTTGGCCAGTCGTCATGTACCAACATATACCGAGTACGTTCTTTGAGCTGTTGTGTGCCACAGAGCATCACTAGCATGAGCGCAAACGGGAATACTGCGTGATTGAAGTGGTCATCGACCTGCTGTTTAGCTTGGGCTGTGTTCAATACGGTTAGATCGCAATTCTTCGTATGCTGATAGGGGCCAAGCCATTGATGCTTGGGTAAAATTACCCACTGCTTGTCATCTAAAAATAAGGCTTGGCTATCTTTGTAATGGAGCCAATGGTGTGTTTGGGTGCCTGAGTTGATACTAGGAAAGGGTGTTGCTTGGTCTGCGATATGATTTTGTTTAAAAGGCTCAAATAAATACCCTTTTAATACCAACGCTTGTTTAGCATCAGTGGGTAAGTGGCGGCTCTTTAGTTCATGTTGTGTGGCATCATGATGAAAAAAAGGTAATTGTTTTTTGGTTAGTTTTTCCAGTTTTAAATCAAGCCGGTCGCGAGATTGAGGGCCAAGCCAGTGCGCCTGTTTTTCGCCGCTTGTATGCGGCGTTTTTAAATAAAACTTTACGGCTAATTCAACATGAAAGTTGTGACGATTGGCGGTTTCTTGGGCCAGTATGTCCAGTTCTCCCAGTGTTTGTTTGCCTTGTTGAATTTGAATGTGATGGCCCAGCAGTGTCCAGTCAGGGTAATGGGTAAAAAAGAATTGCCATAGGCACTCGAAGTAACTACCTAATAGCGTGCTGTTTTGTCCGCTAATATAGTTATGAAGAGGCTCAGGCTGGTCATCTAATTGACCTAACCAGTCTTGAAGAGTTTGGCTAGGCTTTATTACAAGAGGGGTGACATTGGGAATAACATGCAGAGGTTCACTCAATAAGCACCAAGCTAGATGTCGAACCACTGAATTTTTATAGTTCATAGCGGGCTTCTACAGTCCAATCTTAAGCTGATTTATGATATAAACAGCCCATATTCAAGTAAGGTTTGTGGTATTCAAATGGATGAATTTCGTAATATTGGCATCATTGGTCGATTAAACAGCGCAAAGGTAATTGAAACCATTAAGCGTTTGCGTCGTTTCTTAGGGGATGAAGGTATCAATATCATTCTTGAAGAGCAAATAGCCTCGGTGATGATGGGCCATGGTTTACAGGTGTGCAGCCCTAAAATGATGGGTGAAATCTGTGACCTTGTGATTGTAGTAGGTGGCGATGGTAGCCTATTGGGCGCAGCCCGCGCACTGGTGAAATCGAATGTGCCAATTTTAGGTGTAAACCGAGGCCGTTTAGGCTTCCTGACGGACATTAACCCTGACAACCTTGAAGAAAAAGTGCGTGAAGTATTAGAAGGTAAATACATCACCGAGCGTCGATTCCTGCTAGAAGCTGAAGTGAAGCGTAATGGTGAGCCGATTGGGTATGGCGAAGCTTTAAATGATGTGATCTTACACCCAGGTAAATCCGCGAGAATGATCGCATTTGATTTATCCATTGAAGGGCAGTTTGTTTATCATCAGCGCAGTGATGGCATGATTGTCAGCACCCCAACTGGCTCCACGGCTTATGCGTTAAGTGGCGGTGGTCCGATCATGCATCCTAAGCTAGATGCGGTGGCACTTGTGCCTATGTTTCCCCACACCTTAAGTTCTCGCCCGATTGTGATTGATGCCAATAGTGAAGTGAAAATCACCATCAGTGAAGATATTGATGTGTATCCGCAAATTAGTTGTGATGGTCAGGTGCATATAACAGGGGCACCTGGAGATACCGTGACTATTCGCAAAATGGCCCATAAAGCTCGTCTTATTCACCCATTGGATCATGATTTCTATGAAACGTGTCGTACCAAGCTAGGTTGGGCGACCCAGTACGGAGAAGCCTAATATGGCCCGCGCTCAGGGCTATGACTTAATCGGCGATGTTCATGGCTGTGGTATGACTTTGTGTCACCTGCTAGAGGACATGGATTACCGAAAGGTTAATGGCATCTATCAGCACCCTAAGGGCCGAAAAGTTGTTTTTATTGGCGATATAGTGGACCGTGGGCCCAATATTCGATTAGCACTTAATGTGGTGCGCGACATGGTCGAACATGGCCATGCCCACATGGTAATGGGCAATCATGAATATAATGTGCTGGCATTTTGTACCCCTTCTCGACCGGGCAGCGAGCACCCGTTCTTGCGTGAGCATACCTCGCGAAACTCTTTTATCGTTGAAGAAACCATGCGCCAGTTTGAGCCGTATCCTCAAGAGTGGCGTGACTACTTATCATGGTTTTTAACCTTGCCTTTATATCAAGAGTTTGAACATTTCCGAGCGGTGCATGCTTGTTGGGATCATGATCTTATTAGTGAGATGAAAGGCCGCTTTGGACGCAATACTATGGATGAAGAGTTTCTTCATGCATCTATGAATCGAGAATCCTTCGAAGGTCAGCTGGTGGATCGATTAACCCGAGGCACAGCATTGAAATTACCAGATGGCCGCAGTATTACGGCTAAAGATGGGTTTGTGCGTCATTTCTTTCGCACAAAATTCTGGGAAAAAGAGCCTGAAGTCTACGATGATATTGTATTTCAGCCAGACCCGTTACCAGAAGACATCGCCGAACGACCCATCAGTAAGGTGGATCGTAAAGAACTGTTGTATTACGGCCCGGATGAAAAACCATTGTTTATTGGCCACTACTGGATGAAAGGCATCCCTGGGCCGATTACCCATAACATTGCCTGTCTCGATTATAGCGCGGTGAAATATGGCCGTTTAGTGGCTTATCGTATGGATGATGAAACGCGCCTGGACCCCGACAAATTTTGTTGGACTCGCGTTGAACGTAAAGAAGATTAAGCCCTATGCCCTTTGCTTGTCATTGTGACGATCAATATCCCATTGAGCCCTTGCTGACAGAACTGACGCAGCAAGGCATTGGTTTTGAAATTAAAGAACTTCATGGCAAGAAAGAACTTTGGCTTGACGATGAG
Organism: Bermanella sp.; assembly: GCA_002683575.1. Lineage (GTDB taxonomy): Bacteria > Pseudomonadota > Gammaproteobacteria > Pseudomonadales > Oceanobacteraceae > Bermanella. The sequence continues at coordinate 11,603 of NYTP01000139.1, read as the reverse complement.
CGCTATATTGAGGCCGTCAATCAAGCCTATAGTGCATACAAACAAGCACAACAACAGCAGAAACAGCACACACTCTCCTTTAGTAATGTTAAGCAACTCCCTCTAACCTCTAGTTTCATTGTCATGAGTTTGGTCGTTGCTTTGATCACTCAGTTAGGTGATCAATTCTTAGATTTGTTTTTTATTGCCCAAATTCAATACTACCCACGTAGTTGGATTCCCTATAGTGGTTTCGCGGCTGTTTGGCACAGTATTAGCCCAATCTTTCTTCACTTTGGCATTGAGCATCTCGTATTTAATAGCTTGTCGTTTTGGTACCTAGGCTCAATTTTGGAACGTAAAATGGCATTTACGGGATATCTTTTATTAGTGCTGATATTGGCTTTGGTGAGCAATTATAGCCAGCTTTGGGTGTCTGGGCCTTTATTTGGTGGCTTGTCCGGTGTGGTGTATGGGTTAATTGGTTTTGCTTGGTTGTATCAAAGTATGTATCGCCCATTGATGATCCCTAAAGGTTTATTTTACTTGGCTGTTGGATGGGTGCTGTTGGGCTTCACTCCTTTTTTTGCAGCCGTAGGTTTAGGCAATATGGCTAACACCGCCCACATTAGTGGTTTACTGTGTGGCGCTGTTTTATTTTTTCCATTTTATTTATTTGTTAAAAAGAGCGCTTATGAATATTGAAGAATTAATCGCATCAATGACGCCTGCGATTTATAACAACATGAAAGAAGCATTAGAGTTAGGTCGCTGGGGAGATGGGCGTCCAGTTACACCTGAGCAAAAAGAATACAGTTTAGAAGCCCTTATTCGTTATGAACACCTCCATAATATTGCCGAAACTGATCGTGTGGGTTATGTGGATATGAGCAACAAACGAAAAAAGAAAGCCGAAGATGATGGTGAGCAACCAATTAAGATCATCGAATAATAAGAATGTTGAGATAGAGTATTTTATGAAGTACCAAGGTCACCTAAAAAAAATGGGTATTTCGGCTGAGACTGAAGATGCCCAGTACCACATACGCTTAGACGATCAACAGATTCCACTCAATGAAAAGCTAGGTCAGCCGATACGTATAGAGTACTTGGGTGATATTCATTGTCAGTCGTGTGGCCGTGCCAGTAAAAAAAGTTTTGCTCAGGGGTACTGTTATCCGTGTTTCAGCCGCCTAGCGCAATGCGATACATGCATTATGAGCCCGGAGAAATGCCATTACGATAAAGGCACCTGTCGCGAGCCCAAGTGGGGTGAAGAGTTTTGCATGCAAGATCATATTGTTTATCTTGCTAATTCATCAGGTATCAAGGTAGGCATTACTCGCCACAGTCAAATTCCGACGCGTTGGTTGGATCAAGGTGCCATGCAAGCGATGCCCATTGCCCGTGTTGCAACTCGGCAACTAAGCGGCTTATTAGAAGTGATTTTTAAGCAGCACGTAGCGGACAAAACGAATTGGCGCACATTATTAAAGCAAGATGCATTAGATCTTGATTTAGCCGCTAAGCGCGATGAACTATTTGAAATATGCCATGAAGAAATTGAAGAGTTACAAGGTCATTATGGTTTACAGGCTGTGCAGCTAATTTATGACGGTGAACAGCAATCTTTTAAATTTCCAGTGACTCAATACCCTACAAAAGTCAGCAGTTTTAATCTAGATAAAGACCCAGTCGCTCAAGGCACATTAATGGGCATTAAAGGGCAGTACTTAATTCTAGATACGGGTGTTATCAATTTACGTAAATATACGTCTTACTTAGTATCAATTGAATGCTAATGGCGGATTAAGGATTAATCATGAAAAACGCAGAACCTAAAGCCATTTATTTAAAAGATTATCAAGCTCCCGCGTTTGAAATTGAGAGCACGCACTTAAATTTTGACTTGTACGATGATTACACCTTGGTGTCTTCAACCCTTAAGATGCGCCGCAGTGGCGTTAATAAACATGCGGACTTATTTCTTAATGGTCAGGAACTTGAGCTGATTAGCGTGTCGGTTAACGGCGAAAATTTGTCTGAAGAACATTACGAGCAAACCCCAGAAAGTTTGACTGTACATGGCGCCAATATTCCAGACGAGTTTACCCTTGCCATTCAAACGAAAATAAAACCGCAAGAAAACACCGCACTTGAAGGTTTGTACAAATCCTCAGGCATGTTTTGTACTCAGTGTGAAGCCGAGGGCTTTCGCCGCATTACCTACTTTTTAGACCGTCCTGATGTCATGAGTGTCTATGAAGTTCGCATTACAGCGGATCAAAAAGCGTATCCTGTATTGTTATCAAATGGTAATTTGATTGCCACAGAAATACTGGAAAATGGCCGTCATAGTACCACCTGGCAAGACCCCCATAAAAAACCTTGTTACTTGTTTGCACTGGTTGCGGGTGATTTAAAGCATATCGAAGATACGTTTACGACCATGTCTGGTGTGGATGTTACGCTGCGCATTTTTGTCGAACCGCAAAATATTGATAAATGCGATTTTGCCATGGGCGCATTAAAGCGTTCAATGAAATGGGATGAAGAAGTATATGGCCGTGAATATGATTTAAATATTTTTAATATTGTGGCTGTGGATGCGTTCAATATGGGCGCCATGGAAAATAAAAGCTTAAATATTTTTAATTCATCTTGTGTGTTGGCCAATCCAAAAACTGCAACTGATAGCACTTTTCAGCGTATTGAAGCCATCGTTGCTCATGAGTATTTTCACAACTGGTCAGGTAATCGTGTAACTTGTCGTGATTGGTTTCAGTTAAGCTTAAAAGAGGGTTTCACTGTTTTTCGTGACTCTGAGTTTTCAGCAGATGTGGGCTCGCGCACGGTTAAACGTATTGAAGATGTTTCGCTGTTGCGTACTGCACAGTTTGCTGAGGATGCTGGTCCCATGTCCCATCCTATTTTACCGGCTTCATTTATTGAAATTTCGAATTTCTACACTCTGACTATTTATGAAAAGGGCGCTGAAGTGGTGCGCATGATTCATAATATTCTTGGTGCCCAGGATTTTAGAAAGGGATCCGACTTGTATTTTGAGCGCCACGACGGTCAAGCGGTGACAACAGAGCATTTTGTTAAAGCCATGGAAGATGCTAGTGGTAAAGATTTAAACCAATTTAGAAATTGGTATCACCAAGCCGGCACACCTGAATTATGGGTTAGTGATGACTTTGATAGCAGTACGAATACGTACTCACTAACCATCAAGCAAACATGTCGTGATACACCTGAAACGCAAGAGAAAAAACCGTATCACATTCCATTTTCGCTCGGTTTATTAGATGACTCCGGCAATGACTATGCACTGACTTGTGATGATGCCGAATTTAATGCTCAAACGAATGTGATTAACGTTACCCAGCCTGAACAGACGTTTACATTTTCAAATATTTCATCGAAACCAGTGCCATCATTGCTACGTGGATTCAGCGCCCCTGTGAAACTGCACTTTGATTACAGTGTTGAGCAATTACAGTTTTTAATGGCTCACGATAGCGATGGTTTCAACCGCTGGGATGCAGGACAAACACTGGCGACAAAGATTATTCTAAATCTTTCACAGGATGTTTTGGCTGGTCGAGACCTCGTACTTGATGAAGGGTTGTTTGATGTCTTTAAATCTCTACTTTCAAATCTAAATGATGACCTTGCCATGCAGGCCCAAATGCTGAGCTTACCAAGTTTGGCCTACCTGATCGAACAGCAAGACCAAGCTCAGGTTCATGCTTTGTATACTGCGCGCAGTTTTGTGAAACAAACCTTGGCGGATCGATTACATGCTGACTTTAATCAGGTGTATCAAAAGTGTGTTGATGCCTGTGAATATGAACCGAGTCCTCAGGCGATTGCAAAGCGTACGTTAAAAAACCTATGTCTGCAGTTTATGACCCAGACCCACCAATACGATTACTCAGTTACTGCGCAGCAGCAGTTTGAGCAAGCGAACAACATGACGGATCAATTTGCGGCTCTGGGTGCTTTGGTTAATAGCCACCACCAAGATATGGCACAAACGGCTCTTCAGCAGTTTTATCAGCAATGGCAGCATGATGTGTTAGTAGTCAATATGTGGCTATCACTTCAGGCATCCAGCGACCATGCTCAAGGGGTGGCAAGTGTAAATGAACTTTTGAGTCATGAAGCGTTCGATATCAAGAACCCTAATAAAGTACGCTCTGTGGTTGGTGTATTTGCAGCCCAAAATTTAAGACACTTTCATGGTGACGATGGGGCGGGTTATAACTGGTTAGCTGACCGGATTATTGAGTTGGATGCACTTAACCCTCAAATAGCCTCTCGTTTACTGGGGCCTTTGACAAAATGGAAGCGCATTGGGCAGCCAAATGGCACTCAAATGAAGCAGGCACTTGAAAAAATTGCTCAACGCAGCAATTTGTCGAAAGATGTCTATGAAGTTGTAACAAAAACTCTAGTAAGCTAGTAGTCGTTATGATTTTATAAAACCAGTGGCGTATTTGGTTGTACGTCGCTGGTTTATTTTATATGCTTGGCCAATAACAAAAATAAAAGACTCTAACTGGTACTCCTGTACTGGTTATCCAGCAACAGCCATGGCGTATTGTTTTGGCTGGGGGAATAATAAAAAATGAAGAAATCAGGTCTATTTGTATCCACTTTTCTGTTGGCATGCGGCTTATCTGCTGCGTCTCAAGCACAGGTTAGTCAAAAAGAAGCCGAAAAATTACGCACGACACTTACCCCTCTAGGTGGTGAGCGAGCCGGTAATAAAGACGGTTCTATTCCAGAGTGGCGCGGTGGTATTCAATTTCCTCCTTCAGGTTATAAGCAGCCTGGCCAGCATCACGTTGATCCTTTTCCTAGTGATCAGCCACTTTTTGAAATTACTTCAAAAAATATGGCTCAATATGAAAAGCATTTAACGGAAGGTCAAAAGTCGCTTCTTAAAACCTATCCAAACTCATTCAAAATGCCTATCTATGAATCTCGTCGTACTGCCGCTGCACCTCAATGGGTCTATGACAATACCTACAAAAACGCCACCCGCGCAAAACTGGTTGAAGGTGGTAATGGTATTAAAAACGCCATAGGTGGTACCCCGTTTCCAATTCCATCAAGCGGTATAGAGGTTATCTGGAACCACAATACTCGCTGGCGTGGTGAGTATGCCGTGCGTCGCGCATCAGAAGTGGCCGTTCAGCCTGATGGTACTTACAGCCTGATCACAACCCAAGCGGAAGTAGATTACAACTTCTACAAACGAGGCATTACACAAGAAGAGTTGGATAACGTACTTATCTATTATCTCTCATTCACCAAAGCGCCAGCTCGTTTGGCAGGTGGTGCAGTGCTTGCTCATGAAACCATGAACCAAGTGAGTGAGCCTCGTCGTGCTTGGGGTTATAACGCAGGTCAGCGTCGTGTTCGTAAAGCGCCAAACTTGGCGTATGACACACCAGTAGCGGCAGCCGACGGTCTTCGTACCATTGATGAAACCGATATGTATAACGGTGCACCTGATCGTTACGACTGGAAGCTGGTTGGCAAAGAAGAAATCTTCATTCCCTACAATAATTACCGTGTTGGTTCTCCTGAAGTTAAATATGAATCTTTATTACAGCCTGGTCACTTAAACCCTGAGTACACGCGTTATGAAAAACACCGCGTATGGGTGGTAGAAGCTCAGCTGAAACCGGGTCAGCGCCACATTTACCATAAGCGTCGCTTTTATATCGATGAAGATACATGGAGTGCAGCGGTCATTGATCAATACGATGAGCGCGGTGAGTTATGGCGTGTAAGTATGGCCTACCTTAAAAACTTTTATGAACTGCCTGGTACTTGGACCGCCATGGATGTATTCCATGATGTTCAAGCCCGTCGTTACCATGTTCAAGGCATGGATAATGAAGAGAGAACCACCATTGACTTTAGTCAGGTATCTCCAGGAAGTCGTTATTTTACACCGCAAGAGCTTCGTCGCCGCGGTCGTTAATGTTTTTTAAGTGCAGCCTAATTTAAGGCTGCACAAATACTTGAATCATTTATTTATATTTCAGATTGGAGATTTACTGATGCGAGCACTGTTTTCAGTGGGCGCCGTGCTGAGATCTGCTGGGCGATTATTTTCGACCAGTATCTTGGTAGCGGCTTTAGGGATAGCGGCAACAACGGCGCAAGCTCAATGGCAAGATCCGTTAGAAACCCCGTCAATGAGTACGACAAAAGCTCATGAATCTTTATTACTAGATGTAACCTTAGTGGGTGAACGTTTAGTGGCGGTGGGTGATCGTGGCCATATCATTTTTAGTGATGATGAAGGTCGTACATGGCGTCAAGCCCGTGTCCCCGTTATTACAACGTTAACGGCTGTGTATTTTGTAAATGAAAACACCGGTTGGGCCGTGGGACATGATGCGGTGGTATTAAATACACAAGATGGAGGCTTAACCTGGAGTAAGCAGTTTGACGGTTTTAAGGCTAACGAGATGGTGCTTAAAACAGCAAAGCAGACTAAAGAATTTTATGAAAGTGAATTAAGCAAATCCATGGTTATGGGCAGCGAAGCAAGAATTTCAGTTGCTGAAGAAAATCTTGAGTATGCAACTTACGCATTAGAAGATGCTCAGATTGATTTTGAAGACAAGTCAACCAAGCCACTATTGGATTTGTGGTTTAAAGATGTCAATGAAGGTTTTGTTATTGGCGCTTACGGTATGATTTTTAAAACGGTAGATGGCGGTCAATCTTGGATGTCATGGTCTACTAACGTTGAAAATCCAGATCGTTTTCACTTAAACAGTATTACTAAAATTGACGACCAACGTTTAATGATTGTTGGTGAAGCGGGCTTAATGCTGCGCTCTCAAGATGCGGGTGAAACTTGGACACAAATGTTGAGCCCTTATGATGGTTCCTTCTTTGGTGTTATGAATCTATCGAATAATGTGCAGTTGGCTTACGGTTTACGTGGCAATCTAGCTCGCTCTGATAATTTTGGCCTAAGCTGGCGTTTAGAAGATACCAATACTCATCAAACTTTGATGGGTGCAACCGATCACCTAGGTCGTATCGCTTACATTGTTGGTAATGGTGGTGCGTTCTTAAAGGGTATTGATTCTGGACAAAAATGGGAAAGCCAAACTCGAAAAGGTCGTAGTAGTGCATCGGCTGTAGTGGAAACCACTTCAGGTGATTTCGTAATGGTAGGCGAAAACGGTGTGGAAATTTTAGATAAAACCGGTGAGCGCCTATCGGTAGAGATTACGAGCATCGAGGGTTAAGTTATCATGAGTCAAAACGATATGCCGAAAACAAAACCAGAACATTATATTATTACGCCTAGTGCAGAGCCGTTTCTTGAAAAACTGCTATTTGCACGTCGTGGGCTGTTTTTAATCTTATTGATTGCGCTAACGGGCTTCTTAGCTTACAGCGCATCAAAAGTGGGTTTGGATTCTCGCTCTGAGAAATATATTCCTACAGAACACCAATATATTAAAAACCACATGCGTCATGCCAATGACTTAAGCAGTGGTTTGAACAACATTAAAATTGTTGTTGCCAATAAAAATGGTGACATCTTTAATGCACAGTATATGGAAACACTGCGTCAGATTAATGATGAAGTTTTTTATATTAAAGGTGCTGACCGCTCAAAACTCAAATCCATGTGGACACCTAATGTACGCTGGACAGAAGTAACCGAACAAGGCTTTCAAGGTGGCCCTGTTATTCCTGCGACGTATGATGGCAGTGATGAAAGTATTGAACAGTTGCGTGAAAACATTCTCCGCTCAGGCCAAGTTGGCCGTTTAGTATCGAATGATTTTACCTCAACCATGATTGATGTGCCGCTTTATGAGATGGACCCTGAAACAGGTGCGCCACTTAACCCGAAAGAGTTAGCCGCTACACTTGAAGAAAAAATTCGCGATAAATTTTCCAGCGAAGATACATCCATTCATATTATCGGCTTCCCTAAGAAAATGGCCGACCTAATGGAAGGCGCATTTAACGTTGGTCTGTTCTTTCTAGGTGCAATTTTCATCACCTCTATTTTGCTTTACATGTACTCGCGCTGCATAAAAGGCACTTTAATTCCTGTGATTTGTTCCATCGTTGCGGTGGTTTGGCAGTTGGGTTTACTTAACTTAATTGGTTTTGGTATTGACCCTTATTCCATGCTGGTGCCGTTCTTAGTATTTGCCATTGGTATTAGTCATGGTGTGCAAATCATTAATGGGATTGCCATCGAGGCCGGTAAAGGGGCGTCTCGTGAAATGGCAGCTCGCCTAGCATTCCGCGGTTTATATGTACCGGGTATGTTGGCATTGTTATCAGATGCAATTGGTTTCTTAACGCTTTTGTTTATTGATATTACCGTTATCAAAGAATTAGCCATTGCTGCCTCTGTTGGTGTGGCGGTTATTATCATTACCAATCTGTTATTACTGCCGTTATTAATGTCATATGTGGGTATTAGTCGCTCGGGTGTGAATCACGCAATTAAAGTTGAAAAAGCAGAACCTAAGCTTTGGAAATTTATTGCGAACTTTACCCATAAAAAAGTAGCGGGTTCCGCTATTGTGGTTGCGATTGTACTGGCCATTGGTGGTGTGATTGGTAGCCAAGATTTGAAGATCGGTGACCTTGATAAAGGGGCTCCAGAGCTGCGTCAAGATAGTCGTTATAACAAAGATAATGCGTTTGTTGTCGACAACTATTCAACCAGTTCTGATGTGCTGGTTATTATGGCTGAAACTCCAAGTGAACAATGTGCAAGCTATGAAGCGCTGGATGCCATTGATCGTCTTATGTGGACCATGGAAAACGTAGAAGGTGTGCAGTCATCTGTATCCCTTGTATCGGTTTCTAAGCTTGTATCTAAAGGCATGAATGAAGGTAACTTGAAGTGGTCTGCGTTATCACGTAACCAAAACATTCTTAACTCTAGTATTCAGCGTGCACCAAGCGGTTTATTAAACCAAGACTGTTCAATGGTACCTGTGATTATTTTCTTAAATGATCACAAGGCTGAAACCCTAGAGCGAGCGGTTAATACAGCGGCTGAATTTGCTAAAGGCTATGAAGATAATGCTGCGGTTCAGTTTAAGTTAGCATCAGGTAACGCAGGTGTTGAAGCGGCAACAAACCAAGTGATTGCGGAAGCGCAAACTTTAATGCTGATCTTTGTATATATTGTTGTATCGGTACTGTGTTTTATTACTTTCCGTTCAATTCGAGCTGTTATTTGTATTATTACGCCTTTGGCACTGACATCAATTTTATGCCAAGCGTTAATGGCACAAATGGGCATCGGTGTGAAAGTTGCGACATTACCGGTAATCGCACTGGGTGTGGGTATTGGTGTGGATTACGGTATTTATATTTACAGCCGCTTAGAAGCCTTGCTGATTGAAGGTAAAAACTTACATGAAGCCTTCTTCCAAACACTTAAAACCACAGGTAAAGCCGTAAGCTTTACGGGTTTAACCCTGGCTATTGGTGTGGGTACTTGGATTTGGTCGCCTATTAAATTCCAAGCGGACATGGGTATCTTGTTAACCTTCATGTTCTTGTGGAATATGTTTGGTGCCTTGCTGCTACTACCGGCTCTGTCACGCTTTGTATTAAAGCCTGAAAGCATCATAGCCAAGCATAAAGCTAAACATGGTGAGTCCCATCCGGCTGAAAATTTCTAATCAGCCACAAGCCATAAAAAAACCGCGCTAGTCGCGGTTTTTTTATGGGAGTACACTTGCGCTATTTATGCGATAAATTGAGATGTCATGTTGTTAGAAATAGTGTTTGAACACGCCGATTGGCTAGTGGCCATTAAGCCAGCTGGTTTGAATTTCCATAGTGAAGACGGTGAATCGGGGTTTGTGGCCTTGCTTGAAAAGCAGTTGGATATAAAGTTATGGCCAGTGCATCGTTTAGATAAACTGACATCAGGTTTATTACTAGTGGCAAAATCTAAGCAAAGCTGCAGTGTTCTTAGTCAGTTATTTTCGCAGCGTCAAATTGAAAAATATTACCTAGCCGTTTGTCCATCTAGTATGAAAAAGAAGCAAGGTTTGGTAAAAGGCGATATGACTCAAGGCAGACGAGGGGGCTTTAAATTATTAAAAACCTCAGATAATCCTGCTATTACCCAATTCTTTTCTTGTAGCTTACAACCGGGTTTGCGTCTTGTTTTACTTAAACCCCTCACCGGTAAAACTCATCAATTAAGAGTGGCCATGAAATCCATAGGTGCGCCCATTGTAGGGGATTCACTTTACTCTCCAGATGCGGCAGAGCGGTTATATCTGCATAGTTTTGTACTTAAGTTTAAATACACCGATGAGGAATTTTGTTTTGCACAACTGCCTCAAGCGGATGGCTTATTTAATATCGAACACCTGATTGAAAACGAAAATTGGCGTACGCCTTGGTTATTAACTTGGCCTTCACTTTCAAAAAATAAAACATAGGAGATCAAGATGACTTTTCCACGCCGTGTAGCCATTGTTGCTGCTAATAGAATTCCATTTGCTAAATCTAATACTGCTTATTTTGGTGTGTCCAACCAAGCGATGTTGACGGCGGCTTTAAATGGATTAATCGATCGAACCGGTTTACAAGGACAAGCTGTAGGTGAAGTAGTGGCAGGTGCTGTTATGAAACACAGCCGTGACTTTAATTTGGTACGTGAATCGGTATTGGATACCTCACTTTTGGCATCCACTCCTTGTACGGATATGCAGCAGGCTTGTGGGACAGGTTTGCAGGCCTTGTTTAGTGTGGCCAGTAAGATTGCACTTGGCCAAATTGAAAGCGGTATTGCCGGCGGAGTGGACACCACATCGGATGCCCCTATTGCTATTAGCGATAAATTTCAGTCCATGTTAATGAAGTTGAATAAGGCAAAAACAACGTCAGAACGCTTGAAGATTTTGGCGTCGTTTCGCCCTAGTTTTTTAGCCCCCAACTTACCAAGAAACGGTGAGCCTCGCACAGGGCTTAGCATGGGCGGGCACACGGAACTGACGGCAAAACGTTGGCAGATTCCTCGTGAGGAACAAGACAAGTTAGCGTTAGCCAGTCATCAGAACCTGCATAACGCCTATGAAGCGGGCTTTATGGATGACCTGGTCACACCCTTTAATGGTTTGGATAAAGACAATTTATTACGCCCAAATACCCAAATAGAAAAGCTGGCAAGCCTTGGTCCTGCTTTTGATAAAAACGGTGGCACCTTATCAGCGGGTAACAGTTCAGCTTTAACAGACGGCGCTTCAGCGGTGCTATTGGCCAGTGAGCAGTGGGCTAAAGAGCGCGGCTTACCGGTATTGGCCTATATCACAGATTATGAAACCAGTGCAGTAGACTTTATTGGTAAAGACAGTGATTACAAAGAAGAGCTATTGTTAGCACCCGCTTATGCGGTACCTAAAATGTTGGCGCGCCATAATATGTCGCTGCAGGATTTTGATTTTTATGAAATCCACGAAGCGTTTGCGGCACAGGTATTAGCCACACTTAAGGCATGGAACACTCCTGAGTTTTGCCAAGAACGATTAGGGCTAGAGCAGGCATTGGGTGAAATTGATTTTACTAAGCTGAATGTT
>NYTP01000138.1 GCA_002683575.1 Bermanella sp. | reverse complement strand
ATCCAGCATTTTACATTCAAAATCAGCGCTACGGGTTTTACCCGCATTAAAGTCTTTAAGGAAAATTTTGAATCGGCCTTGGTCTTTGCTGTATACCATGTCCATGAGTGGAATGGTCAGTAGATCATCAGCATCGTCATAACCAAATACTGAGGCGTAGCTGTCGTTGGCAAATAAGTGCATGCCATCTTGGATATAGGCAATGGCATCTTGTGCGCTTTCTAATAATACTTGGCAGCGTTTTTCAGCTTCCCGTAATAATGCTTCGGCTTCACGCAGCTCACGGCGTAATTTAAGATTGTTAATCTCACGTAATACCACTTGCAAAATGTGGTTATATTCACCAGAAGGGACTAGATCAACGGCTCCGGCTTTTAAGGATTTCTCGGCCAGTATGCTGTCGACCTCATCGTGGAAATAAATCGTGGGGATGTCTTTGCCTTGGCGCTGAATTTCATTGAGGACATCTTTGCCGGACAGTTTTTCCATTTCCATGTAGCAAAGACATACATCCCAAACTTGATCATTCAATTTGGCTTTTAAGGTGTCCATGTCCTGAGCAATATGCGCTCGGGTGGCGTGTCCAGCATTGCGTAACAGGCTGGTGACGGTTTCAGCTTCGTGCTGAGATTCTGAACAAATCAGCAATCGAATCGCTTCTTTAGCCTGCATAAGGTGAGCTCGCTGCCTATTTTTATTGTGAGTCTTTGTTCGATTATAGCGGTTTGCGCCCTTGGCTTTAAGTAGCACAGTCGGCTTTTATGAATAAAATCGACCGTTTATCTGAGATTGGTAGCCGTTGAAGGGGATTTGGCTGGTGAGAGCAAGGAAAATACAGTACCGGTAGTGGTTTGCGAAAATTAGAGCTTATCCCAAATAGACGCAAATTCATCATCACCGTTATTGTTTTTATCGTCCTTGGTATTGGTGAATACTTGTGTGAGTGATTGATACTGGTACTGCACAAAGCTTTTGGAGCTGGCTTGGCGTTTGACCAGTTGAATACGCTGTTGCATTTTTTCATCCACTAACTCGGCTTTGCTGCCCACTTTGAAAGGCAGGATAGGCAAGATCAAGGTCTCTTCTTGGCCTGCAGCCGGTAAAGCAGGTAAGCGAATACCACGAAGTAAGTCGCCATTCTCGCCGGTTTTATTCAAGATACGCACGGCCACTGCTTCGGCCTTGGGCGCTAATAGCTCAATCCCAAATTGGGTGGGTTGGTTCTGTCGAGTGCGGATCCAGCGAATGGAACCCAGTGCCCAGGTGTTAATTCGGGGTTCACGAATGACCACCAGCTCTCCGGTTTGCACATTAGAAGGGGGGTTGTCCAAAACGATGCCGTAACCTCCCGGGCTGGTATTTTCAATTTTAGCCGTCAGTTCTTTGCCTTTAGGGCCGGTATCTTCATCTTCGGTGGCATTTTTACTGATGAATGCAATGCTATCGAATGCAATATTCTCTGCGTCTGGGGTGAATCTGTTGCCAGCATCAAAGCTGTTATCCCATATGTCGCCGCTGTTCTTTTTTTTCTTTTTCTCCGGTAGGTCTGTGTTCCATTGTTTGAGTAAATACGGAAAACTTTTTTCTCGTGCACAAAAGTAATGTGAAGACACCAACCCAATACCAATTTGAATATCGCCGCTGTTTTGGGTGCGTCGAAAACTGCGCTCTTTCATGCCACCCCAAGCGTGCAGTAAATGGTTGAGCAGCTGTTCGTTGATATTACCGGGCACGGTGATGAGATTGCTTTCTTTGTTGATGTGTTTCTGCAGCGCTTGCACTAACACGCTGGGGTTGAATGTGCGAACTGACCCAGGTGGCACAGACTTCACCAGGGAGCGATAAATGGGCGCACTATCACTGCTTTGCACAAAAATGAATGGCGCCTGAGAATCTTTAATGGTTGAAAGCTTGACGAGGTTGCACCAAAGCTCGGTTGCGGAATAAAGACTGGCCTGTTCGGATTGACGCAGTTGATTGGGTTTAGAGCAACCTAATAATAGGGCTCGAGTATAGCAATCAAAAATCGTCGAGCTTGCCCTGTACTTCCCTTGGCTGTCTTTTATGTCATATTGTTGAATTTGTTTGATTTCAGCCAATGCATACAGCTGATGCAGTTCTAGCCAAGCATTTTTAGGAGGCTGACTGTAAAGCTGTAAAGCACGTAAAACGGTTTGGCTTAAATCGCTGATGGCACGGTGGATAGCAAAGGTTAATAATTTTGGCGCATCTGATTTTTTTTGCGGCGTGTTGAGAATATCAAGGATGATGCGTTTATAGCCGGTGGCTAACTGATTCTGCAGGGTTTGTGTGAGCATGACCACTTTGAGGTCGTTGTCATTGAGCACCACTGACTGATTGAGAAAGCGCTTCGCCAGTAATTCACAAATGTTGTAAATATGCCCACGTACAATCTCAAGCATTTTGTAGCGAAGCACAGGGTCAATTCGAGTGTGGTTGAGTTCACGGCTGGCTTGATACAAGTGTTTTGCGGCGGCACCCACATTGGCCATGGGAAGTTTCTTGCTCCAAGCTTCAAAACTGCTCACGCTGATTTCGCAAAAACTCAGACGGTCTTGCTGTATGTCTGGGGCAGAAATTCGAATGCCGTTGTTGAGCCCTTCCATGTTCTTTCTCTCGTCAATTTCAGCCAGCATTGTCAATTCCTCGTTGAATCTCATATGGGCTGAGCATCGCTAGATGCTGCAAGGCCATTCATCCATGAACGGTTAATAGTTTAAATAGTAATAACTAACGTCAGTATTCGCCAACATTAATGCCTTATTCGTGGCTAAAAACCATAAAAATGGCGAGATTGGCGTTAAATCTTACCTTAAAGCAGGCCCTATCAGGACGGATTGGCTCGTGTGTTTGATCTTACGAGGTTCAATTGACGTAAATGATAATTATTCAATTTCTGGCGGGTGGTTGAAGGTTACCTTGGCAATGACTCACGACATGACCCATGGGATGGGAGATTGTGTTTGAACGTATTTCAGTCTTGTTGATTAACGGGAATGGGAATGTTGGTTTTCGAGGCGCGCCCATCCACTTCACGTACCAGTTTTGGCATTAAAAACCCCGGTAAGGTTTTTTGTATCTGAGCCATTAAGGCAATGGCATTGTGTTCGCTTACATCAAAATGATGGGCGCCCACGACAGGGTCTAATAAATGCAAATAATATGGCAACACCTCACACTCAAATAAGCGCTCACTTAAGTGAATCAAACTATCGGCATCATCATTGACACCCTTAAGTAAAACGCTTTGATTTAATAAGTGAATGCCCGCCTGTTTAATCGCGCGTAAGGCGTGGGCCACGTTTCCATCAATTTCATTGGCATGGTTGGCATGTACGACCATGATCACGCTCAAGCGGCTTTGAGATAAGCGTGTTAAGAGTGCATCCGTGATTCTTGCCGGTATCACAATGGGGAGGCGTGTATGAATGCGCAGTCGTTTTACATGGGGAATGGCTTCAATGGCAGCCACTAAATCAAATAGGCGTTTATCCGAGCTAGTCAGTGGGTCGCCACCACTTAAAATGACTTCGTTAATTTCGCTGCGCTGTTGGATGTAGCCCAGTGTGTCTAGCCACTGCTGGCGGCTTAATCGATTATCGTCATAGGGGAAGTGTCGGCGAAAACAATAGCGGCAATGGATAGCGCAGCTGCCATTGACCACAAGCAACACTCGGTTGTGATACTTATGCACAATGCCTGGCGTTGGGTTGCTGCTGGTTTCTCCTAGTGGGTCCAATACAAAACCCGATGGCGGTGTTTGGCTTTCTTCAATTAATGGCCAAACTTGGCGTAATAATGGGTCTTGTAGGTTGCCTTTTTCGATGCGCTGCAAAAATGCCAAGGGCGCTCGAATAGGAAAATCCCCAGCCCCTTGTTCGCCCGCTGCCAATAGCTCATTTGGCAACTCAAGCCACTCTAGTAGCGCTTTGGCGCTAAACGGGCTGTTTGCCAGTTGTTGTTGCCAGGACTCACCGTCAACCGGGTGTATGGCAATAGATTGAGCTTGGGGTGTGTTCATGACCGATAGACTACCAAAGACGGACAAGTGCCGTATATTGCGAAGAAAACCGCTATTTTGAGCTATTTTACGGCGTTTGCACATTGCTTTGTGGAGGAATGCCTATTTCTTGCTAGTGCCTAAATTGGCTTTAATGGGGTATCATAGCGCCCCTAAATTTTCCATATATCCAGCTAATTGGTGATTTCCCATGGCGAGCTACTCAACGAACGAATTCAAATCTGGTCTTAAAGTGATGTTAGATGGCGATCCTTGCTCCATCTTAGAAAACGAATTCGTAAAGCCAGGTAAAGGCCAGGCCTTTAACCGTGTGAAGATGCGTAACTTGAAATCTGGTCGTGTTTGGGAGCGTACGTTTAAGTCTGGTGAGAAACTAGACGGTGCGGACGTGATGGATTATGACATGGAATACCTATACACCGACGGTGAATTCTTCCATTTCATGGCCACCGATGGTTCATTCGAGCAGTATGGCGCCACACCTGAAGCGGTTGGTGACACCAAAAACTGGTTGAAAGAA
This sequence comes from Bermanella sp., assembly GCA_002683575.1. GTDB lineage: Bacteria > Pseudomonadota > Gammaproteobacteria > Pseudomonadales > Oceanobacteraceae > Bermanella. Next base: position 23,505 of record NYTP01000138.1, on the reverse strand, counting down.
CAAGAGAAATACGAAGTAACTTTATATAACGGCTCGCCAATTTCTGTGACGCCGCCTAACTTTGTAGAGCTTGAAGTCGTCGAGACTGACCCTGGTCTGAAAGGCGACACCGCTCAAGGTGGTTCTAAGCCTGCTTACTTAACCACAGGCGCTATGGTACGCGTGCCGTTATTCATCAATATTGGTGAAGTACTGCGTATCGATACCCGCACGGGTGACTACGTGTCTCGTGCCAAGGGCGAATAAGATGTTTGGCTAAGGCGTTTGAGCAGATTGCTCAAACGGCTAGCGGACATGCGTTACTATGTATCCAAGACCCGTTGCAAAACGGCTTGGATATTTTTTTATCCGTCACTCTCCATACAAGGTGATTTATGACTTGGCAGCCAGGTGCATCCATTGCGTCATTACAACAACGTGCACAGTTTAATTCGTATCTGCGTCATTTTTTTGCACAACGCTTTGTCATGGAAGTAGAAACCCCTGCACTGTCTTGTGCGGCGGTGGATGATGCAAATTTACAACCTGTCATGGCATCTGCGTGTGATAAGCCGGTGTATTTGCATACCTCTCCTGAGTACCCAATGAAACGATTATTGGCTGCTGGCAGTGGGGATATTTACCAAATTTGTAAAGTGTTTCGTGACGGAGAAGTGGGCCGGCGCCACAATATAGAATTCACCATGTTGGAATATTATCGTTTGGGTTTTGACTTAAAAACCCTGATGGACGAAGTTGCCCAATTGGTGGGAGATTATTTGCGTATTCAGCGTCGTATCGATTTAAGTTACGCACAAGCGCTTAAGCAATATGCTCAGCTTGATGTTTTTAACCTTGATGATGCTCAGTTACGCACTCGCGTAAACGAATTTGTCGGCCATGAAATCAGCCTGTCACGGGATGAATGTTTGGATATTGTCATGAGCCATGTGGTTGAGCCCAATTTACCCGCCGACGCCTTGGTATTTATTTTTAATTATCCTGCGAGCCAAGCGGCGCTAGCCAATACGTTTGAAAGCAGTGATGGTCACCACCTAGCTAAACGCTTTGAGCTGTATGTGAATGGTTTAGAATTAGCGAATGGTTACCACGAATTAACAGATATTATAGAGCAGCAGTCCCGCTTTGATCAGCAAGCCAAATCCCATCATGTTACACGCCCGCTGGATACTCACTTTCTACAAGCGTTAGAACATGGTTTACCCGATTGCAGTGGTGTGGCTATTGGGCTTGACCGTATCTTGATGCTTAAGCAAGGAGCATCATCGATACAAGATGTGCTGAGTTTTGATTTTAGTCGTGCTTAATAGCAGGCATATGTTTATGGGGCGGGTTACGTAAAAATAACATAACCGCCAGAACAAAAGTCAGCCCCTCTGCGATTGGCAGCGCCCATAAAAAAGGAATACTGGGCACGTAGTAATACAGAACCATGATGAATATCACGGGTAAAATGATGCCTCGAGATAATGCAATGGCGGCGGATTCTTTTGCGGCATGCAACGCCGTAAGATAAGCTGAAATTGAAATAGTAAAACCGTTCACTAAAAAAATAGGCCACAAGATCGCCACATATTCATGGGCTAATTGAGCGGCTGCTTCACTGGTGTCATTTAAAAACATGGCAATCATTTCATCGGTAAAACCCAATAATAAAAATATAAATACGCCGCTGGTAACCGCGCATGCCATTGCCGTAACCAGAGCATATTGTTTGATGCGCTGAATATTGCCAGCTCCAAAGTTCTGGCTAATAAACACCTGGCATGCCTCAGAGATTGAATACACCACCATGATGCCCACCAACAATAAATAATTAATGATGGTGATCGCCGCCACACCATTGGTGCCCACGCTGATAATTAACAACCAATTTAAAATAAATGCAATTAAGCTGGCACTCACCTCATTGATGAATTCTGACATGCCATTAAAACTGGCCTGAAATACTTCTAACCAGTGTTGTTGTTTTACTCGGATGCTGAGTTTGCGTTTTTTTAAAATAAAGTAGCTTAAGAAATACAGCACCGCACAGGCTTGTGCTAACCCTGTGGCCCATGCTGCCCCAGCTAGACCCCACTGAAACTCGGCCACAAAAACATAATCTAAAATAACGTTGATAACTGAGGCGACTAAAATGCCCACTGCAGAGAAGTTAGCAAAGCCGTCAATGCGAACAAAATAGTACATGACGATGATAAACATCTCGGCGATCATAAAAGGAAATCGAATACGGAAGTATTCACTCATTAAGGGAATGAGTTCATCATTTGCGCCAAGCGCCCGGTAAAGATGATCCTCGAAATACAAGCCGACTATTACAACCATAATGGAGAAAGACATACATAAGATAAGAATCTTACTAAAGACCCCAGAGGCAAGATCAAAGCGCCCTTCGCCAATGTACTTTCCACCGCGAACCGAACCACCCACAGATAGCATGTAGCCAATACCAAATAATAAATTGATAAAGGGAATTAAAAGGTTAATGGCCGCAAGGGCTTGAGCACCGACAAAATTACCGACAAAAATGCCATCGATTAAAGACGCAGAGGAAAACGCCAACAAGCCTATGATGGACGGGATAAATAAAGCAAAAAAATTACTGGAAATCGAACCACTGAGTATGCGGTTCTCTTGTGGTTGGCTAGCTAGGTTATTTGGCACAATTGTGGCACATATAAGATCTTAGACCGTTATTATTCATGGACTTATGTGGGCTGACTATATACTTTAGTAGGTAGGTCATGGCGATGCGCCATCATCAGGCTAATACACTCAACACTCAACATTCACTAAAGGCCTGCTAGCTTAAAGCAATGCCGACATCTAGGTCCTCAAACCAATCTAGAAATTTATTCACATCGTCACCTTTAAATAATCGGCCATGTTGAGGCGCCATAATTTCAATATCCAATTTTCTTACGCGTTTTAACCAATGCATCTTGGCTTGATTGGAGGGCATCCAGCGTTGATGGAAATATTGCATATTTTTTATGTGACTATCGAAATTATCAACAAATAAAGGGCAGCCCGGTGGCTCAAGCGCGGCGCCCACATCACCACTGAACAGTATCTTGGATTTGGCATCATAAATCTGAAAGTTACCGGAACTGTGTAGGTAGTGGGCGGGAATAAATTCCAGCTCAATGGTGTCGAGTGTTAATCGACCGCCATTATCATCAATGGCATTGTAGGCAATATTGTCCATACCAAAATGTCGGATGAAACCCTCCCATAACCAAGATGAGTGTAAGGTTGCATTGGGCAGTACCTGATCCCACAACCCTAGTGATGAGATAATGTCAGGGTCTTGGTGGCTGGCAAATAAATCGGTAAGTTGTTCTATGTTGATATACTTAAGCACCGATGCCAGCATGGTACTAAACACCTCAATGCCCCCTGGGTCTAATAAGATACTGCGCTTACCATCGACGATCATAAACTGGTTGGTATCGATGATTTTTTCTGGCTTTTCTGGGTCTCGACCAAATACATACCATTGGTGGCCATTGTCATAGAGTTTGAGGGCGTCCATGAGAAGTGTGAATCCTTGTTTTAAGCCACTTTGAATTTGGCTAATTGATTTTGACTGAATGCAATGTGTTCTTTTATTTCATTGGTTAGCTGCTCAATGGTATTGGCCATGTGCTCAAGCATGGGTTGAAATTCACCGGTCTTGGTAGCTTCCAAGCGAAAAGTAACGGCAACCACACTGCTTGACTGCATATACTGGCGGATATCCATTAATTGCTCATTGAGAGACAGCAACTGTTTATGCATTTTCTGTGTGAGGTGATCCAATTGAGCTTGGCCTTCACTAAAGGCGAATGAAAGCTGGTTTATATTAGTGGCTTCCATCTTGGTTTGTGTCTGAATTAAACGATGGAGAAAGGCATTGGTTCGCCACTGGCGAACGGAGTTCTGTGAAATGGCAATAGCATACTGGTTAATCACATCCGATAGGGTGATGGTTTTGTTGGCCAGTTCACCAAAGTAGTCACTGATGACTTTTAATCCCGCTGCTTTTTCGCCCGCGCGCAGTACCATCGCTCTTGAGTTTTTGGCCGCAAGGGCCATGCGCTTAGCTATTAGGCTGGCGCGAAACAAATGACCTGAGATGGTTGCTACAGCGGCTGTTTGTTCAGCAATGTTATCCGCTTCAGTACTCATAATCTTGTACCTTGAAACTACTCACGACGCTGAGGTATCGAGCATGGTTTACCAAAATGCATCATCTTGAATGTCCGGTGGCGGATCATCATATTGTTTGGTTTCTTCGCTGCGTTGTTGAAGCTCTTCTAGCAGGGTACCTGTGCGACCAACGGCTTCTTCACGCTCTTTGTCAGGAAGTCCTGCATCGCCTTCAATATTCTGACCGTCTTCATCCACGTTAAAGCCACCGGCACGGGAAGCTATGGCTTTGTCGCTGCGTTTATTTAATACCACAATCGCAATGCGACGGTTGATGGGGTCAGTTGGGTCTGCAATATTGAAGTGGGCCTTGTCGCCCATTCCCACCACTTGTGCAATCTTGCTTTCAGGCAAGCCTGCATCCCCAAGCGCGCGACGTGCCGCGTTGGCTCGGCTGGCGGATAACTCCCAATTTCCCGTATCCCAAACATTGGCACTACCGCTACTATCGGTGTGGCCGGTAATGGAAATACGATTGGGCACAGAAACTAAAATGGGAGCTAATTCATATAGGATATCTTCGGCATAATATTTTAAACGTGAGGCACCTGGGTCAAACATAGGACGATTGGTTTTATCCACAATTTGTACGCGTAAACCTTCGCTGGTGATATCCACTTTAAGTTGATCTTTATATGGGCTTAGGGTGGCGCTGTCGTTAATCTTTTCTTGGAACTCTGCTTCCATAGATTCTAAACGCGCTTGTTCGATGGCATCTGCAGCGCTTTCAATCTCTTCAGCTTGCAAGACTTTGGTTGGGTCCACGGTGGGACTGGTGGCCACATTGTTTTGTACAGAGGGGCTGCCACCTAAATCAATGACCCATTTGCTGGGCACTTTTTTACCGTCCTCATAGGCGGCCGGATCGTTGAAGTAACCGGCTACGGCAGCGATTTCTTCTTCATTAGATGAGTTGATTAACCAGAGAATTAAAAACAAGGCCATCATGGCCATGGCAAAGTCAGCCAGCGCCACTTTCCAGGCACCGCCGTGATGGCCATGGCTGCCTTTCTTTATGCGCTTTATTATGATGCTTTGGTGCTCAAACTTATCCATGTTCGGACCTCAGCCTAGCGGGTAGCCGTATTCATTAGCGGCCCCGTACTTTGGTTTCTAATTCATTGAAGGTGGGTCGGCCATGGGCAAATAACACCTTACGGCCAAACTCCACAGCCAGCTGAGGCGGTAGGCCGTTGACGGATGCTACGATGGTCGCTTTTGCGGATTCGTAAAGTTTAATTTCTTCGTGGGCGTTGTGTTCCATTTTACTGGCAATGGGGCCAAAAAAGCCGTAACCAAATAAAATACCTGAGAAAGTACCCACTAATGCAGCGGCGATGTGACGACCTAATTCTTCCATGGGGCCATCAATAGCGCCCATTGTAATGACAATACCTAATACCGCGGCCACGATACCAAAGCCAGGCATGGCATCGGCAATTTTTTGCACAGCAGTAGCGGGGCCAGTGAGTTCATGAAGTCGTGCGTCTATTTCCATGTCCATCAGGGCGTCAAGTTCATGAGCTTGCATGTTACCTGCGGCGATTAAGCGAAAATAATCGGCGATGAAATCAGCCAGTGCGTGGTTACTTTGAATGGCAGGGTACTTAGAGAAGACACCACTTTGTTGCGGGTTTTCAACATCGCTCTCGATGGACATCATGCCTTCTTTACGACTCTTGTTAAGGATGTCGTAAATTAAGCTCAAGCAATCCATATACATGGCTTTATTGGCTTTGCCACCAGTGATCACCTGGGGTAGCTGCCTGAAGGTGTCCATGTGTAATGGGCCAGGGTTACTGATGATGTGTGCGCCTAAACCGGCACCCAGAATTATCAGAAACTCCCACGGCTGCCATAATGCCCCCAGCACACCATGGCTGCCAATGTAGCCAAAGACCACACTGGCACACACTACTATTAAACCAACTATGAATAACATTCCTGTTGTCCCTATATGCCCATCAACCTTTTTTATTGAAAGGTGAAATCCATGGGCCAGTTTGTTAAAAGTCCGACTATAGTTAATTAAAGTTTACAAAAGGTCTTTCCTCAAATCGAATGGAAGCAAAAACAGTAAAAGGGGCTCGAGCCTGGCTGGAACTGGCCACATCTGCTCAATTACCCATCTTAAAAATCTCCGCCCAGTTACTGACTAAGCAGATTAAGTCAGGGGCGTCTCTTGCGGATATGGCTCATACCATCGAACGAGACCCGGCCTTGTGCCTGCATTTGTTCCTGGCGGCTAATCGTAAAAATCCTAACCCCGATACGGCTATTTTAAACTTGAACCATGTGATGAGTATGCTGGGTATGCAGGGGGTGATTCATTACATCAAGCAAGCCCCTAAAATGACCTTGCATAAAAGTGATGCCATGCAAAAAGGGTATTTGCAGGCACAAGCCAACAGTACTCTTGCTGGGCGTTTGGTGGAGCACTGGGCCGCCCAAACCCATAGCGGCTCTTGTGAAAAATTAAAGTGGGCCACTATCTTGGCCGGTGCCCCCAGCTGGTATATGTGGCATGTGGCTTATGGCTCTATGAGTTTACACCACTACCAAATACATCATGATTTTAAAGCGGTTACTCAGGTAGAGCAGTCGTTATTTGGCTGTGCATTAGAAGATATTTATCGCATGTTAGGCCGACAAATTCAGCTACCGGATTTGTCCCAGCAATTACTTGAACGTGCGCAATGGCCCAGTTTGCGTCAGTGGGCAAAAATCATCAGCGATCAACATATGGTTTATAGCGATGATGATCATGTGCTGCGCCATCTAAAGAGCAAGCCCAGCACTGTGATGCTACTGCTTAGTCACTTAGCACAAGAGGTACAGTTAGGCTGGATGAGTCATAAAAGTATGCGTAGCCAAAAAGCCTTGGCCCATTTAAGTGGTCTTGATATCCACCATGTGACTGCTGAGAACCACCAATTAGCCGTTAAATTGAGCCGAGCGTTAATGGTTGAACAAATTCAGCCGCCCGCCGCTTCTTTGTTATGGCCTACTCGAAAAATGAATGAGCCTTGCTGGATGAAAACGGCTTTTCATTGTTGGCAAAAAGACCCGAACCCAGTTGTGCCGAAACCAGCTTTACAAAACAGACCTAAAAAAATAAAACCGGCCCCGCCAAGGGTGGTGAACCGTGAGGTATTAATCGATGCTTTGACGCATTTAAATAAAGAGATATCAGACTTTAGCGATATCCATAATATCTTCTTAAGTTGCAATAAAGGTTTGCATCAGGGCATTGGTATGCGCCGAGGGTTTATTAGTGTGTTAAATAAAACCGGGGATAGTCTTCGTCCGGTATATTGCTTTGGTGTGCAAAGTGATGACCCCATTCGTAGTTTGAAAATTCAGCTCAATGAGAATCGATTATTTGCCAAGTTAATGAATAAAAGCGCCAGTTTCCGTATTGACGAGGCCAATGTGGAGCAAGCCTTTAGCATGCTGAATCCACAAACGGTTAAGACCCTAGACAGTAAAAACTGCATGATCATGTCGTTATTTTCTAACAATAAGCCGGTTGGTGTGGTTTATGCCGATGTCGCCTCAAATGAACATCCTATCAGTGACCAAGAGTACAAGGCGTTTAAGAAAGTTTGCCAAGGTACCTGCCATGCATTAGAGCGCTATGCTCAGCGTTAATACATGGTATGTACGAAATCTCTCGATAGTACCTGACACATCCTTCTAGCTTGTTTAAAATGCCCACAAACCTATTGAGGCCATGAAAATGACTCTGCCATTAATTGTTGAACCCAGCGACCTAGTGAGTAAATTAAACACACCTAATTTACTGATTTTAGATTTGGGCAAAGCGGAAACCTACAACGCGGCCCATGTGCCCGGTGCTGTTCATGTTGCGCCAAGCCATATCCAGTTGGGTGTGCCGCCAGCTCCTGGATTGTTACCCAGCAAAGAGCAATTGAGCTTATTGTTTAGCCGACTCGGTTTAACCGAGCAAACCCATGTTGTGGTCTATGATGACGATGGCGGACCATGGGCGGGCCGTATGATCTGGGTATTGGATGCCATCGGTCATAAGCAATACAGCTTTTTAAATGGAGGGATACATGCTTGGCTGGGTCAAGAGTGTCCGGTTGAGACGCAGGTAAATACCCCTGAACCATCGGGCTATAGCGTGTCAGATATCGATACAAGCGTTACCATCGACAAACCACAACTGTTGAAAGCCATTGCTGATGACAGCATAGAGATCTGGGATGCGCGTTCATACCCAGAATATACCGGTGAAAAAGCCGTAAGTGCCCGCGGTGGCCACTTACCTGGTGCAGTAAGTTATGAATTTACGCGGGCACTCGATATGGGTGCAGACTTAAAATTACGTGACTTAACTGACGTCAAAAAAGAATTGAACGAATTAGGCATTCGTGGCGACAAAACCATTGTTACCCATTGCCAAACCCATCGCCGTTCTGGATTAACCTATGTAATATGCAAGCAGTTAGGTTGGCCAGTACAAGCATATGCGGGCTCATGGAGTGAATGGGGAAATGACCCAAGCACACCCATAGAAACCGGACAATAATTTACCAAACTGGAATACACTGTGAATAAAAACGCGTTATTTGTTTTAAGCCAATATTTAATCCCACAACATACACTGAGTCGTTTAGTGGGTTGGTTTGCCAGCACGAAAATTGAGTGGATTAAAAGTACCTTCATCAAAAAGTTTGCGGCCAAATATGACGTAAATATGAGTGAAGCAAAAATTGAAGATTTAGATCAGTTTGCCAACTTCAATGACTTTTTTACTCGTGAATTAAAAGACGGTGCCCGCCCAATTGCCGACGCAAAATTGGTGAGCCCTGCTGACGGTGCGGTAAGTCAACTGGGTAAAATTGAACTCGGTCGTTGTTTTCAAGCGAAAGGCCGCGACTTTAGTGTGGTTGAATTACTTGGCGGTGACAACGAGCGCGCAACGCCTTACATGAATGGCGAGTTTGCCACTATTTATTTAAGCCCAAAAGATTATCACCGTGTGCACATGCCATGTGCGGGTACACTAAAAGAAACGGTTTATGTGCCGGGTGATTTGTTCAGTGTGAACCCTGCAACCGCTGAAGGGGTTGACGGATTATTTGCCCGTAACGAACGCCTTGTGTGCATGTTTGATACCGAATATGGCCCAATGGCCATGGTGCTGGTGGGTGCCATGATCGTAGCCGGCATTGAAACCGTTTGGTCTGGTCAGGTTTGCCCACTGCCAAAACAAGCGCAAGTACAAGATTACACCCAAGGTGAAATCAAACTAGATAAGGGCGCTGAGATGGGCCGCTTTAAGTTAGGTTCAACCGTGATTCTATGTTTCCCAGAAGATACTGTGAAATTCTTAGATGAAATTAAAGCCCAGTCACCGTTGATGATGGGTCAAGCAATCGCATAGTTGGTATTGATTCGATATGTGAAAAAAGGAGCCTAGGCTCCTTTTTTATTGCTCTAGACGTTTGAATCGATCGTAGTCTTCAATGAATCTTTTAAGCCAAGTAATAATCTGTACGGATGAAATTTTAAAGTTATCCAGATAGGCATCGCGCAATTGATCGAGTAGATCCCAATTCTTACTTGTCTCACTGGAGAAGTTAAAGGCCCTCATATTCCATTCAGCCAACTCTTGTTTTTGAATGGGTAAGTTAAATACCTCTTTAAAATTGGTGTGCCTGTGATCTTTTTTAATCATAGCGACCAACTCATCAAGCTTTTCTTTTTCGCCCTCTAGGACTTGAATAAACTTTCCATTATCAAAGAACAAAACACCCGTAATCCCTTGAGTGGGATTATGTAAGCGGGCTTTGACTAATATATGACTAAAGTCTTGAGGGATATCAGATATATCCCCCGTATAGTCACTGGTATACATGTACAAGTGCATGAAAAGGCCATACTTATGTGGATAGAATAAGTATGGCTTTAAACGTTAAAATTGCACGGATTTATCGGTAATTTAGGAATGAGGACGCATGGCCACATCAAGCAGGCTGTTGATGATTTGTTGATAGCTGTCATAGCGGCGCTCACTAATGTGGCCATCTTCTAAGGCTTTCTTGATGGCACAGCCGGGCTCCGCGTTATGCTTACAGTCACGAAACTTACAGGTACCAATAAAGGGTTTGAACTCCACAAAGCCCTCTAAAATCTCATGTTCTTCCATGTGCCAAAGGCCAAACTCACGAATCCCAGGGCTGTCGATTAAGTCACCACCACTTGGGAAATGGAACAAGGTGGCGGTGGTGGTTGTGTGCTTGCCTTTACGGCTTTGCTCACTGAGTGCGCCCACACGAATGTCTTCATCGGGCAGTAGGGTGGAAATGATACTGGATTTCCCCACACCGCTTTGTCCCACAAATACACTGATGCGATCTCTTAAGAAGTCTTTTAGGTCCTCAAGGCCGTTTTCAGTCTTGGTGCTAGCATGCATGAAGCGATAACCGATCTCTTGGTAGTCATGCACAAGGTGTAAAAAGTGTTCTTGGTTTTCAATGTCAATGAGGTCAATTTTATTCAGGCACAAAACTGGCTCGATACCACTCATTTCAGCAGCCACTAGGTAGCGGTCAATGAGGTTGCGGTGAGCATAGGGTTCAGGGGCTACCACTATGATCATGTAGTCAATATTGGCGGCCACACTTTTAAGTTCGCCATACATATTCGGGCGGCATAACTCGGATTCTCGTTCATTACGGGCTACCACCACACCGTGTTCGTCTTTACCAATACGCCAGACAACTGAATCACCTGTGACCAAGCCACCCAGATTGGCGCGCATGTGACAGCGTTTTTGCTCGCCATCGTCCCCTTCGATCAAAACCTGGGTGCCAAAATGCGCAATGACCTGACCAGACTGCTCAGGGCCAAGATCACCGCCTTCTAGTTCATCATGGATTTGTTCTTCTTTCTTGTTGGCGCGTTCGCTGCGTTCTTGCTGAATTTTGTTGATTCGCCAAGCCTGATGTTTACTGAGCTTTCGTTTTGACATAGATATGTGTTCAAATTGGGCTTTAATGAATTATATAGTGCTTTGCTGCTTAAAGCAGTGTTCAAGGCAAATAAGGATACAAGATGGAAAACAAGCATAACCTGATCTGGATCGACCTTGAAATGACCGGCTTAGAGCCAGCTACTGATGTGATAATCGAGATTGCTACGATTGTCACCGATGGGGATTTAAACGTCCTAGCGGAAGGCCCTGTGTTAGCCATTCATCAGCCTGATAGCATCATTGATAATATGGACGACTGGAATACCAAAACCCATGGTAATTCAGGTTTGGTTCAGCGCGTAAAAGACAGCAAGGTAGATGAAGCGCAAGCGGTAAAAGAAACCATCGAATTTTTGCAGCAGTACATTGGCAAAGGTGTGAGCCCTATGTGTGGTAATAGTGTGCATCAGGACCGTCGCTTCTTAAATAAATATATGCCTGAGCTCGAAGATTTTTTTCATTACCGCAACATTGATGTGAGCACGTTAAAAGAATTGGCTCGTCGCTGGGCACCGGAAAAATTAACAGGGTTAACCAAAAAAGGCTCTCACAAAGCGTTAGACGATATTCGTGAAAGCATTGAAGAGATGCAATATTACCGTAAGAATATCATGAGTATCTAACTAAATTTATTAGGAAATTACTATGAAAAAGCTAACGGTTTTAATCTTTCTTATGATTTCCAATTTTAGTTTCGCTCAAACACAAAGTTACGTAGGTTATACATATAAAAGTCTCACTTTTGAAAACATAGGTGAGGACTCATCAGCAATTGATTATGACGACTCCGGCTTTCAAACACTAGATTTCACCCTAAGTATTGGCGATAACATGTTCTTCGGTGTTATTGCCGATTTAGATCAAGACCAAGAGCGCAGTCGTAATATTTTAGTGAAGTTTGGCCTTGGCGACTGGGGCGCGAGTGTTGAATCAGGAAAAATTGCGGGTCGCTTTAAAAGTGATAGTGATTTAGATTATCAGCCGATACAAAACGAATTTGAATACGATTACCAAGGTTTTAAATTGTATAGCTATGATAGCTGGAATTCTAAATCTGGCATAACGTATGCTAAGTGGAGTCAACCTTCTAAGGTTGTAGTTAATTTAGATTTTGATGATAGTTATTGTGCTACCCGCGTGTGTGAAGTGTCATGGATAGACCCAGAAGTTGAATACATGTTTGTTGGTTATTATATGGCAAATCAATTAATGGAGCGTTTAGCGGGTGGGGCAGAGTACGAATCAGGGTTTAATTCTGAAGTGTTTGCTGAGATTGGTTATATGACCATAGAGCCCTCTGATGCCAATATAACCAGAGTCAATAATGATGTGGATTCGACTGTTTCTGCTGATAGCCTTTCGGGGTTTGCCAGTCGCTCAACTTTTCAGCTTGGTTATTATGGGTTATTAGAATTTGATAAAAACTCAGGTCTAGCTTGGGGTGTGGGTTACGAGGTAAGCTTAACTGGTATAATTTTAGGTGGGCGCTCTACCTCAGAAGAAGATTATGTTGTTACGCCGAATCAACTAACGGTTGGCCATGGTGTTTACTTAAAAGCCATGATGGCTTTTTAACTTTATTTTAAATCGTCTACTTGATGATAAATGCCGAGTTTCTCTTGCATTTTTATTTGACGCTCACGAATGATTTTTAAATTCTCTACCAATAATTTTAAATCTTCTAGTTTTTTATCCTCGTGGCTTTCGTTATTGAAAAATGCAGGGCTTTCCTTTTTTGATGGTGAATCAGTTTTAGTGATATCAGCTTGGTTTTGGCTGCTGCTGTTTGCATTGTTGGGGGGTAGGAATTCTAATTCTGTGGCTATTTTGTTTTGAAAATAGCTTTGGATAGAGGCTCGCTTATCTGTTTTATTCGTTATCTCTGTTGATGCTTGATAAGATGCAAGGCTAATATTGCTGTTCTCTTGGGAGCCAGCAGAAATGTTTACCGGTTCACTTGTCATAGTCTGATTTAATGAATCAGGCGAACTAAAGCTGAAATCCACTTCTTGGTAGCTATCAAACGCCACCCGATTTGAATAAGTGGGTAACTCGAGCGTGACATGGGTTTCTTCATCACGATCATTAACGATGGCATTGTTGAACTGAAATTGAGTCAGTGGCGAAGCGTTTTCAATGATATTGCCGTCATTCTCATTGTCGATCTTGGATGTACGTTCTAATCGGCCTTGGCCAAATACTTGGCCTGGGTAATATATTTCTTGAATACTCACTGCAGCGCCATTTTCCATTAACGCCACACCGCTGCGCGCGACTTGTGCTTGAAAGTTTCCTTGGCTGTCGTAAAGATCAAAGTCCATGGCGGCGGATTGTAACGCGATAGCGCCTAAACCAACGGTGCTTAGGTCTTGTAATTGTTGTTCGCCATTTTCGTTGAAATCCATGAAAGCAAGTTGCGCAAAAATACTGTCGTTTTCATCGATCCAACCGTTGCCATCTTCATCATATGTACTTAATTCTGCAAAGCCATAACCCGTTTGTGGGCCAAACATTTCACTGCCGTCATCGATTATCCCGTTTTCATTTTTATCAAAGACTAAAAAACCCGTACCGGCTGCGGTTTGGTGTAGGTTTTCGTTATTACCATCACTATCCAAATCAAATTCAAAATAGCTGTCACTTAGCTCAGCGGGCCCACCGGTTAAATTAATCACTAATGGGTCAATTAAATTACGGTTGCCGTTGAACTGACTGGTTTGAGTGACCTGCATGTCACGCTGGTAATTGAGTTCTAATAAAAAATCAATCTCGCGGCCGTCTTCTGTGGTGACACTGCCAATGGTATTCATTTGAATATCGGTATTGGATTCAAATGCAAACACACGGTTAATGGTGATGCCTACCGCGTTTGTATTGGAGGGATTATTTTGTCCGGTTGCGGTCACCGCACGCACGGTGATTTCTTCTTCAAGGGCGAGCTTGGTAATGGCTTCAATGGCGTAGGTGCTTTGGGCAACTTGAAAGTTGCCATCGGCATCTTTGATTAAGCTCATGCTACTACTGTTGATGAGGCTTAATGCTTCAATGAGTTGAGATTGCTTAATGGAAGCGGTCAAGCCATTGGATGGACTCCCATTGCCAATAGTGACGCTGGACTCCATGGCTCTTGCCGCGGTTTGTTGCTTTTGTGTGTTTTGGTTCATGACCAAATTGGATGACGTTATTTTCATAAGTACACCTTTACCGATGAGTTATGTATCGGCATGGCGCATTATGTCTTAAGTGTTTTTTTAGATAGATTGGCTATTTAAACGGTTATACAAGCATGTCTTTTTCTATATTCACAAATTCATCGCAGCTTTGAATTAGGCTATTGGCGGTTAAAAATTCCACACCATAGACCTTGGTTTTGACTTTAAATTTGCTGCGTATTTTTTCCAGTAAAATAGCGAAGTCGCCATCGCCACTAAGTAATACTACTTGATCGACCTCGGTTGAGGCTTCCATGACATCTATGGTGATGCCCACATCCCAGTCGCCTTTAGCGCTGCCATCACGACGCTGGATAAAGGGTTTAAGTTTCACCTCAAAGCCAATATTGCGCAGGGCATCTTGGAATTTAATTTGGCTATCAATACCGCGATCAATGGCGTACGCGTAGGCATGGGTAATGGTGCCTTGCTTGCTTAATTCAGCCCAAAGCTTTTTATAATTAAAAGAGCGTTTATACATGTCACGGGTGGTGTAATAGATGTTTTGTACATCCACAAACACAGCGATATTGGTCATGGGTTTTACTTTTGCTTGATTAATGCAATGCATCATAGCAGTTTGAGTGGGGAAAGCCTGCTTTGTGAAATTTTTATGACAGGCAGGACATGACCATTGGCCTGCTTTAGTATTGGCTACACTTTTGTATGAGGTTAGCTGAGCAATTGGCCTAACCGTGCTGTGTAGGGACCATCAAATGGATGTCAATGTGACGCCCAACTCCTCGACTGAAAACGATCCGGCTCAACTTCCGTTTGCTTCTCAATTTGTGTTAACCAACGACAGTGAAACCCCAATCAATGATGGGAAGTTACTGCATGAATTTGTGCAGTGTCACAAAGGTCAGCTTAAAACCTATGTGCCTGAATATTTAGAGCTGGATAAAATCATCAATCAAAACCAAGACGTGATTGATGTTGAGTTGTTAACTGACATTCCGGTGAATAATATTCAGCTTCCTGTGCCTATGCTCACTATAGGTGATGCACAAACCAGTAAGACCACTTTTTTTATTAGTGCTGCTATTCATGGCGTTGAACGTATTGGCACGCAAGCTCTATTAGCCTGGTTGCAGTCATTATTACAGCGTTATCGCTGGGATGGACTTTGGCGAAGCCAGTTTGTAACCGATGTGGCTTTGGTGATTTTACCTATGGTCAATCCTGCAGGTATGTATTTAAACACCCGTGCTAACGCCAATGGTATTGATATTAATCGCCACGCGCCAATTGAAGCCGAAGACCCTGTGCCATTTTTATTAGGGGGCCAGCGCATCAGTTCCAAGCTACCTTGGTATCGTGGCAAACAAGGTGAGGCAGCTCAAGCGGAATTTGTTGTACTTGAGCAAGTCATCGAACGCATAACTTCAAACAATAAGCCCGTGATTGCATTGGATATTCATAGTGGGTTTGGTTTTAAAGATCAGCTGTGGATTCCTTATGCGTATCGTCGCCAACCCATTAATGATGTGCCTATGTATATGGCACTTAAAATTTTATGGGAGCGAAATTATCCTAATCATAATTATTTATTTGAGCCGCAGTCCGCTGCGTATTTAAGTCATGGGGATGTATGGGATTTTTTTCATCGAAAATGTCAGCAGAAGGGGCGTACGTTATTGCCCATTACTTTAGAAATGGGGTCTTGGAATTGGGTGAAGAAGCGCCCGATTCAATTGTTGAGTTTCAGTGGGTTGTTTCATCCTACGGTACCTCATCGCCATGCGCGAGTGTTAAGGCAACACCTTGGATTGATGGATTTTCTATTGGCCGCAACTCGTAATTTTGAGCAGTGGAGGCCGCAAGGCGATCAGTGGTATGCCATGGAGCAAGTGGCACTGTCCATGTGGTATAAGGATTAATACTAGGCTGCTTTTTTTCTTTTTCTTTTGCTTTTTACGTGAGCTGGATCTTCCGGTAATGGTTTAAACGACTGTTTGATTTTATGTATGCGCCTAGCTTGTTGTTGAAAGTAGGTGTCGATGATGTCCATTAAAATACCGCTTACCAATAACACCACTTCAGATGTGTGAGTGAATTGAAATTCTAAAATCCACAAGAATAAAGCATAGGAAAATATTCTATGTCCGCGCTCTAAATAATACACACCATCACGTAATTTATTTGAGCTATGTCTGCCACTCAAGCGCCAAAACTGCTCAGCCCAGCGCCACACGTCACTGCTGACCCAAAGTAATGCACCAATGGCCATAGCATCGGTGAAGGGTACAAACGTTAGGTGCCAAACCATAAATAAGAGCAAGCTGGCACCATGATGAACGGAATAGAACGTGCGATAACTGGGTTTTAATTGTCGCCAATCACGGGCAATGATGCATAAGTCATACAGGTATAAGCCCAATAATATTTGCATCCAATAATGGCGGAATAGTTCGCTATCCAGTGGAAACAAGGCTACATAACAAACCACAGAAAGAATGCTTAACAGGTAATGACTGCGTTCAGCGCGGTGCTGCCCCTTGAGCTGGGACATGATGAGGGCATCTACAAATAAGCAGGCACCGCAAATAGCAAAAATATCTAACCAGTATTGCAGTGATGATGTATTAAAAAAATTTAGCCAGATAACATCCATGCTAGGCATCTCATGTTTTTCTAAATCATAACGTGACAGACATAAAAAAGGAGCCTTACGGCTCCTTATCTTTGCAACGTGTGCAATGGGTCACTTACATGGCCGCGTTTCTAGCTGCTTCTAACCAAGAATCAAATAACTCACGGTTTTTGGCAATCCAGTTGGTAGTGTGACGCTCAATATCAGTCGCGGTATTTTCGCCTTCAGAAATGAGTTTGTTTTGCGCCGATACTGCATTGATGTTCAGTTTAGCCACTTCAAATAATTTTTTAGCAGCAGGGTTGGCGTCGGCAAATGCTTTATTTACGACGATACGTTCGCTGTTAACGTTAAAGCCATAGTTGTCGCCATTTGGTAATTGAGTGTCGGTGCCAAGTGGGTGCTCAGAGCGAGGAACTTGTAACCAAACAACATCTTTTTCAGGCACTAATACGCCAGATACCCAGTAAGGGGTCCAAGTGTAATAAACAATTGGTTCACCAGCCTTATAGCGAGCAATGGTATCAGAGATGATGGCTGCATAGCTGCCTTGCACATGGTTCACAGTATCGCGAAGACCAAACGCATCAAGCTGATGATTAATCACGCCTTCACAACCCCAACCTGGTTGGCAACCGGTTAGGTCTGCTTTGCCGTCACCTGTGGCATCAAATAACTTGGCTAATTTCGGATCTTTCAAATCATCAATGGTGTCAATGTTGTATTTTTCCGCAGTGGCTTTATCCATTAGATAACCCTGTGCGGCACCAGAAATGTACTGGCCTAGTTTAATGATGGTGTCGCCGCCACCAGAATTTTTAAACATATCATTGTGTAATGGATCCCAGCTCACAGCGCCCCATTGAATATCGTTTTGTGCAATGGCCGTGTAACCAGCGTTGTATTCCACTTCTAGAATTGGCTGAGTGTCATAGCCCAGTTCTTCTAGGGCACGGTTGATAATCAGCGTCTGAAACTTCTCTTCAGCAATGGGGCTGTGGAAACTTTTTACGCTCACCCCAGTACCGGGTTTGTCGTTGGTAGCTGTTGCGGTATCCGCACTTTCAGAACAACCGGCTAGTAGGGCTGTTGTCAAAATGGGCAAGGTTAATAGTGCTTTAAGCAACCTCATGGGTTTCACTCCTGTGTTGTTGAACATGGTTAGAATTATTTTTTACTGCGACCAATGTGCTGGGTAATGCGATCCAGAATAATAGCCAGTACCACGATACCCAAACCACCTACAGCGGCGATGCCGATATCGTTGCGGCCAATGCCCTGAAGTACCATTAGGCCTAAGCCCGGAACGGCGATCATGGAAGCGATCACCACCATAGACAGTGCCAGCATAAGCGTTTGGTTAACGCCTGCCATAATTGTGGGCAAGGCTAAGGGTAATTGCACCTTGAACAGTAACTGTTTCGGGTTGGTGCCAAATGCTTTTGCCGCTTCAATTAAATCCGCGGGTACTTGGCGAATGCCTAAGTTAGTAAGGCGAATCATGGGTGGTACCGCAAAAATAATCGTCACAATAACCCCTGCTACTTTCCCCGGGCTGAATAACATAACGATGGGAATTAAATAAACAAACGCAGGGGTGGTTTGCATGGCATCTAATATTGGCCGAACAATAGAAACCGCCTTGTCAGAGCGCGATAACCAGATGCCCATGGGCAAACCTATGGCCACACAAAAGAACAGCGATGTAATCACCAAGGATAAGGTGGTCATGGCATCATCCCAAGCGCCAATTAAGCCGATAAAAAGTAAGCCTAAAAAGGTGCCAATTGCGATATTACGAGTAGACAGTTTCCACGCTAATAACGCGAGCGCGACAATAATAAAAGGGGCAGGTACCCATAATAAAAAGGCTTCAATGGAATTAAGTAGCCAGCCAATTGGTTGGGATAACGCCTGAAAAATCGGGCGCAAAAAAGGTACGACGGCATCAAGGGTTGAATCCACTAAATCATTAAATGGGATAATACCGCCATCCACTTTGAACGGCTCCGTCCAGTCGAAACTGGCGGCCACCTCATTGGATTTGTCAGCCAGGTAGGCGGACTCGTTATTATCCTGGGTACCCCATGGGTTATCTTGGCTCATAAGGTTTCTCCAGTTTGACGATCCAGTGCTTCAAGTAAAACGGTCTTGCTAATTACCCCTAAAAACTTGCCTTGCTCATTGACCACGGGTGGGGAGCAGGGGGCTTGGGCCACATCGGAGATGACTTCCCCAAGAGCCGTGTCGGCTTGAATCGTTTGCGGTTTTTTCAAAAGCGCCGCTTCCATCGTTTGGCCTTGCTGCTTGGCTTGTTTTAGCGAGTCAGTGGAGACCACACCAATAAACTGATTACTGGCATCCACCACGTAACCAAAATCACGGTCATTATCTTTGAGTAACTGCAAACTGGTGCTGATGCCCGTGTCGGAGGTTTTCTTAATCAGAGTTTGCTGCGTGCGACGGGCCACATCTTTTGCACTTAACACCGTGCTCACATCGACACCACGGAAGAACGAACGCACATAATCGTTTGCAGGATTATTAATGATGTTATCAGGCGTACCCACCTGCACCACTTCGCCTCCTTGCATGATGGCAATTCGGTCGCCAATGCGAACCGCTTCGTCTAGGTCGTGAGAAATAAAGACAATGGTGCGCTTATCTTCAGCCTGCAGGCGTAATAGCTCGTCTTGCATCTCCGTACGAATTAGGGGGTCTAGGGCGCTAAAGGCCTCATCCATCAACAGCACATCAGGGTTAATACACAGGGCGCGGGCAAGGCCGACTCGTTGTTGCATACCGCCTGATAGTTCGCTTGGGTAAGAATCTGCATTAGGTAACAAACCCACACGATCTAAGGCGGCATCGGCGCGCTCTAAGCGTTCTTCAGGGCTGACTTCTCCGGCTAGGTCTAGGCCGAACGCTACGTTATCTCGCACGCAGATGTGCGGCATAAGGGCAAACGATTGAAACACCATGGATATTTTGTGAAGGCGAACTTGACGCAGAGCTTCTTCATCTAGTGAAGCAATGTCTGTGTCATCGAGAAAAATTTGTCCTTGGGTAGGTTCAATCAGTCGGTTAAGCATGCGCACCATGGTGGATTTACCTGAGCCAGATAACCCCATAATGACAAAAATTTCCCCTTCGTAAATGTCGAAAGAGGCATCTTTAACCCCAACGGTTTGTCCCGATGCACTGAATATTTGATCTTTTGTTTTGCCCTCGTTCACCATACGCATGGCTTTTTTCGGGTGCTTACCAAAAATCTTATACACGTTCTGTATAGATAATTTTGTTTTCATGGAATCGCCCTTGGCGTTTTATTGCTTAAGTTTAGGTAGGGCTGACATTACCGAGTAGTTCGTAGTTGGCACCTTTAAGTGATGCTTATACTCGTTTTAAACGAATTTAGATGTCTAACTATTATTAAAATTGATGCCCAAAGCGTGATGTGCGAGCTTACCTAAACATGATGTTGTTTATAAACAATACCATCGTGGCAATGAAATCGCCAATTCATGGGGTAATCGAGAAGGTTTGCTTACTAATAAAAACCGATTTAGTCGGTTTTATTAAGCTGTTGTTGCAGTGCCCAATTGGCATGTTCTTGAACTAGAGCGGAGTCAAAATGGGCTTTATCGTTTAGAGCTGTAATGATTTCCTGCGAATAAGGGGCGTTACCCAGAGCAACCGCAATATTACGAAGCCAGCGCTCATGCCCGGCGCGGCGAATAGGCGTGCCTTCGGTTTTGCTTAAAAACGTAGTTTCGTCCCATGCAAATAATTCGAGTAAGGTGGCGGTGTCTAGGTTGTGTCGCGGGGTGAAGTCTTGTTCTTGTGAGGCCTTGGTGAATTTATTCCAAGGACAGCACAATTGGCAGTCATCACAACCAAAAATACGGTTGCCCATTTTACTGCGCAGCTTTTCTGGGATGGCGGTTTTCAGTTCAATGGTTAAATAGGAAATGCATTTACGCCCATCCACCACGTGGTTATCCACAATGGCGCCGGTTGGGCATTCGGTAATGCACGCGGTGCAACTGCCGCAGTTCATATCTTGGTAAGGTTTATCTAGGGGTAAAGGTAAGTTAGTGAATAGCTCCCCAAGAAAAAAATAACTGCCGGCTTTTGGGTTGATCAGCATGGCGTTTTTACCAATCCAGCCCATGCCTGCTTTTTGCGCTAAGCCACGTTCTAATACTGGAGCACTGTCCACAAAGGCACGGAAGTTGGGCTCAAGGTCCAGCTCACTAATGGCTTGTTCGATTTTTTTGCCCAGTTGCGTAATGCGCTTACGCATAAGCTTGTGGTAGTCGCGACCTAAGGCATAGCGGCTAATGTAAGCTTGATCGGGGTTATTTAGTACACGGATGGTTTCCACTTCAGGGGCCATATAATCCATGCGCAAAGTGATGATGCGAAAAGTGCCTGGGTGCAGTTTTTCGGGGCGGTAACGCATGTCATCATGGTCGGCCATGTATGCCATTTCACCGTGATAGCCTTTTTCAAGCCATTCGACCAATCGCTCACCGTGTTCTTTTAAATCCACATCGGTTATGGCCACTTGGGCAAAGCCCAGTTCTTCTCCCCAGGTTTTGATGTTGTTCGCCAATGTTTGACTTTGTTCTGGGGTGATCATGAATATTGGCAGGCCTAATGGGAGAATTGGGGATTTTACGTCACTTATTCGTGGATCTCTATGTGTAATCTAAAGCCTAGAACCCCAGTTTGCGCGACACGCTAAAACTCAGATCATAGGTAGAAAATTGGTACCCCCGCTGAATGTCTTGAGTGTGAACGCTGCTTGAAACTTCGGTAATCCATTTTTCATATTCGAAGGCAAGGTAAATGCGTGCGCCATGGCTAAGCCCACTGGAGTCATAGGTTTTAAAGTCACAGGTCTGGGTGATTAAGTCTTTGCTTGCTGTGCCAGCAATGACGTTGCTGCCGGCGACGTAACAATTTGCATTACTTTTGTCATCGGTGACATAGGCGCTGCCTTTTAAGTCCGTGTGGCTGATGTTCAATCCAATGCCTGCGGTAAAAGCATTGAGTGGTGTGTTTTCTTCTCGACCGAAGCTGTAAAACAACGTGGGGGAAAATGCATAGACCGTCATTTTACTGTAAGTGAGAAGGTCTACTGTTTGGCTATTGGAGCCGCGGGAAATTTTTTGCTTGAAGGCAGTATCGGTGAAGTAAGTGCCCCCTAGCTGATAACCGAAGTTTGAGTCTTCAAAGTAACTATCCCCAAGGCTGAATGATAATAAGGGCGAGGGCATGAACTCCCCTTCCATTTCAAACTCACTGTCTTGATAGCGGTCATTCTCGAACTTCATAGAGCGTCGTGACAAGTTAACACCAATTTTTATATAAGCATTCTTTAAAAGCCCAAGCGCAGTCTTGCCACATTTGGAGCGGGCGATTTCATCCAACAAAGCTTTACAGTCTTTGATTTCTTCACGGTATTCATCTGGCAGACTCAGGGCCAAGCTAGCTGGCTGTACGAAAAAGGTAAGTATTAATAGTAACGCTTTCATGAATGATCTTATGGTTCGAGAGGCTATGTGGCCCCGATTTGACCGTAATATATTCTAGGGGTCAATTGAGACCGGTGTCTGTTTGAATTTGAATCATGGAGAACTTGTCTGATGCAGGTATAATCCAAGTGATTTTTAAAGATGTGGCAGGCACGGATGACGACACACAAAACCCAGCGCGTGAAATCAAATATGGGTATTCCTTTGTATACGGCAAAGCAATGCCAACAATTGGATCGCCATTGTATTGATGATCTAGCCATGAATGGTTATGAGTTAATGCAACAGGCTGCCCAGTCTGCGTTTGCGGTGTTATTAAGTGAATGGCCTCATGTTCAAGAGCTGATTGTTTTATGTGGCAAAGGCAACAACGGCGGCGATGGTTTTGAAATCGCGGTCATGGCGCAAGAGCACGGCATCGATGTGCAGCTGGTTTTTGATGGTGCTATTTACCGTTTACACGACGAAGCCAAACAAGCCGCTGAAGCAGCCGTGAATGCGGGTTTGAGCGTCATAGCCAGTGAGCAAGTCAATTGGTATAAATCCAATTGTGTCATCGTTGATGCCCTACTGGGCACGGGGTTTACTGGCGAGCCCAATGAGTCTGTCACGCATATGATCGAGTTGATCAATGAAAGTGAGTTGCCTGTATTGTGTGTAGATGTGCCTTCTGGGTTAGACGCCACGACGGGTTTTGCCGCAGGCAAAGCGGTGAAAGCCGACATCACGGTGACCATGTTACTGAATAAACAAGGCTTGTTTACCGGCCATGCTAGTGAATATGTGGGGCAAGTTAGGTTAGCAAGCCTGGGTATTGCGAAAACAGCAAAAGCGCGATTTGTGCCCAGTGCTTATTTGCAAAACTGGCACAATATTCGTCAGAACCGATTATTTGATCCCCGTAAAAAGACGGTACATAAAGGGGATTTTGGTCACGTACTGATTATCGGCGGTGAT
>NYTP01000137.1 GCA_002683575.1 Bermanella sp. | reverse complement strand
CGGTACATAATGTGGCCGCTAAACTCATAAAACCACCGGTTAGGGCTTTCCCTACGCATAAGATATCCGGCGAAATGCCCGCGTGCTCACACGCAAACATTTTACCGGTACGACCAAAGCCCGTGGCGATTTCGTCGGCAATTAATAAAATATTATATTGATCACACAACCCACGAATTCGTTTTAAATAATCCGGGCTATAAAAACGCATCCCTCCTGCACCCTGTACAATCGGCTCAAGAATAATGGCGGCAATTTCGTGGTGTTGTGATTCTAATTTTTGTTTGATGTCAGCCACGTGGTGTTCTTCGAACGTCTCACCAAATAAACATTGCGGAGCCTGGGCAAAAATGTGTTTGCTTAACACATTTTCAAACATATGGTGCATACCATTGACTGGGTCACAGGTGGCCATGGTGGCAAACGTATCGCCGTGATAGCCGTTTTTCACGGTTAACAATTTATTTTTCTGTTTATTGCCTTGGCTTAAAGAATATTGAAACGCCATTTTAATGGCCACTTCCACCGCGACAGAACCGCTGTCACTGATGAACACCTTGTTCAAACCTTCCGGTGCCAACTTCACTAATTTTTCGCACAGAGTCACGGCAGGCTCATGAGTTAAGCCACCAAACATGACATGACTCATGGTTTCAATTTGATCATGGGCCGCTTGTTTTAATTTAGGGTGACCATAGCCGTGTACCGCTGACCACCAAGAGGCCATGCCATCAATTAATTCACGGCCATCTGCTAATTTAATGCGCACACCAGACGTACTGGCCACTGGAAAAGGCGTAAGTGCAGATGTAAAAGACGAATACGGATGCCAAACGTGTTGCTGGTCAAGGGTGGAAATTTGCTCTGCGGATAATTGAGCCATGGGACACCAAGATAAAAGTAATGAGTCATTCTAACGGAACATACTTATCGATCCAAGGCAGGAGAATGGCATGGTCATTTACGCTACAATCGATATAAATCATCGACAATCTAACGAGCCCAGCCCACATGAAAGCCATTGCATTCAATCACAGCCACCCCATTGAACACCCTGACAGCCTGATTGCACTTGAGCTCGACACACCCAGCGCCAGTGGGCGTGACCTACTGGTTAAAATAGACGCCATCAGCATTAACCCTGTGGACGCTAAACTTCGTCAGCGTTTGCGCCCAGAAACCGGTGAGGCAAAAATCCTTGGTTATGATGCAGTGGGCATCGTTACTGAAGTGGGTGAGCAATGCTCATTATTTAAAGTGGGCGACAAAGTATTTTATGCCGGGGACATGAGCCGCCAAGGCAGCAATGCTGAATATCAATTAGTGGATGAGCGCATTGTTGGCAACGCACCTTCGAGTATCTCGAATGCTGAAATTGCTGCATTACCACTGACCGCTATTACCGCCTATGAAATGCTATTTGATCGCTTACAGGTGGATGTAAAGGGCAAATACCAAACTCAAGATAACACGGTATTAGTCACAGGGGGCGCAGGTGGTGTTGGCAGCATTATGATTCAGCTTTTAAAAGTACTGACCCCTGAAGTAACCGTCATTGCCACCGCCAGCCGTGAAGCCTCTCAAGCCTGGTGTACAAAAATGGGGGCCGATCATGTTATCAACCACAACAAAGGCATCAAACAAGAACTTGATCGCATTGGTATTGAGCACGTCAGCCACATAGCCAGCATTACCCACACTCATCTGCACTTTGAGGATTTTGCCGAGGTCATTAAACCTCAAGGTAAAATTTGCTTAATCGACAACCCGCCCGCGCCATTGAACATTGACCTGTTAAAAAGTAAAAGTGTCAGCCTGCATTGGGAGTTCATGTTTACACGCAGTTTATTTGAAACCGAAGACATGATTAAACAGCACCATGTTTTTAACGAAATCGCTCAGTTGATCGACAGTGGTAAAATCATCACGACCCTTGGTGAACACCTTGGCCGTATCAATCTTGAAAATCTGAAACGTGCCCATACCTTAATTGAAGGTAACCAAAGTATCGGCAAATTAGTACTGGAAGGTTTTTAACGATTAAACCGAAACAAATAATAAAATAAAAAACGCGAACCTAGATTCGCGTTTTTTATTGGCTTACCTTGATTTGCGCACCCACCAAACCGTAAGAGAGATGAGGGCTGCAAAATAAAAGTGAACAAGGCTTAAGCTAGCGCCCAGTAATGGCACCGTAAAAATGAGCGTCATAAATGGTTGGGTAAGTTGTAACTGCCCCGTTTTAGCAATACCGATTTGCACCATGGCCCCATACCAATATCGAAAACCAACCCACTGACTAAATACGGCCAAATACAATAGTGCTAACAAGGGCCCAATATATTGCATGTCAAAACCGTGGGCATTTTCAGCGGCGGTATACCCCACACCAAATAAGGACACCGGAAAGTACAACACCATCATCCAACAAATGGTTTGAAATCCACCCAAACGCTTAGCCACATGACCGCCAATAGCGTAACCCACACCAGCCGATGCCAACATGATAAATAATGCACTGTGCAACACACCGTTGGATTGGCTATAAGCAAACAATACCAGCACCTGGGTGCCCACCAATAAGCTAACCCAAAATTTAATACTGGTTTTCTCTTTAAATAAACCCACTGCCATCAATGCGGTAAATAACGGAATCCCCGCCAGCACCACACCCATATCACTGGCCTGCCATACCTGTAATGACTTTGCCAAGGTGTAAGGGAACACCAGCGCAATACAGCTGCCGCCCACTAATAACCAAACGATGTCTTTTAAACTAGGTAGCGGCCATTTAAACCAAAGTACCAAGCTGATGCTGCCAATACCTGCAATAAACGCACGCATAAAGGCGATGAAGGCTGGGCTAAACACGTCAAGTGCCACCACGGTTAATGGTGCGGTTAAACTGAAAATCAAAACCGCAAACAAACCGGCAAACCATGCCGACGATGGTGGCTCGCATCTATTGGTTTTACTTATACCGCTTGATGGCAAGTTAGCTGATGGCAGTACGCCTTGACTGGCTGACATAATGAACTCCTTACATTGAGAGCCCATTTTGCCAAGCTGACTGTTATGCAAGTAGACGCAGTGACTGCGATAAATGGCAGTACAATTTAGCCCAAACGGGCAACTGTACTGCTATTTTTTCCATCAACTGTTATGCATTACGATACAGTTAACCTATTATGATAAGACCTCATCACACATTCATACGGTTCAGCATGAGCACACTTTATCAAAAGGTCGCCAAAGACATTGCCCAAGACATCGAGCAAGGTGTCTATCTGACCGGGCAAAAAGTCCCCAGTGTACGCAGCCTATCGAAAGTCAAAGCGGTCAGCATCAGCACCATTACACAGGCATATGCTTTATTAGAAGACCAAGGGTATTTGTCGGCGAAGCCGCAATCCGGTTACTACGTTAAAGATGGGGCTAATGACCCGGTGATGCCGCCGCCTATTTCTAAAGGCAGCGAACCTGAAGTGGTGAAAAAGAATGACATTATTTCTATGATGTTAAATGCAGTTCACCAAGATAGCCTAATTAACTTTGGCGCCGCCATTGCACATGAATCCCTCATGCCCCAGCACGCCTTACAAACTCACATAAATAAGGTGTCGCGCTTTCATAGTAAGCAGGTGTTTAATTATCTGTTTTCACCTGGGCTTGAATCATTAAGACGGCAGATAGCCACGCGCATGCGCAACGTGGGCGTTAAATGTCATCCAGATGACATCATTATTACCCATGGCTGCTCGGAAGCACTGAACCTTTGCTTACGCACCACGACTCAACCTGGGGACATCATTGCGGTTGAAAGCCCTTGTTATTATGGTTTTTTACAACTGGCCGGTTTATTGGGACTTAAAGTCATCGAAATCCCAACCGATGCACAAAAAGGCATCAGTATTGATGCGCTTACGCTCGCGCTTAAGCAATGGCCAATTCGTTTAATTGCCGTGAGCGCTCGTTACAGTAACCCCACTGGGGCAGCGATCGACTCACGTAAACAAAAACAGTTATTCGATTTAGCTCAAAAATACGATGTGAAAATATTAGAAGACGATATTTATGGAGAACTGGGGTTTGATCAAAGCCTCAACACGGTGATTAAAACCTTTGATACAGATGGGCGGGTGATGCACTGCTCTAGTTTTTCAAAAACCCTTTCACCCGGTTTACGTGTGGGCTGGTGCATCAGTGGGGAGCATCATGATGACATTATTCAAGAGCAAACTTATTCATCCTTTTCACCATCAAGTTTATCCCAGTATGCATTAAGCAGTTATTTAGAAAGTGGACACTATGACAAGCACTTGCGCAAAACTCGAGCCTTATGCAAACAAAATGTCGACGCCATAACCCAGCTGGTGAAACAATTTTTCCCCGCAGGCACGCGCATAAGCCAACCTCGAGGTGGGTTCATTATTTGGTTAGCGCTACCTGAAAAAACCGATGTAATGGCCATGCAGCGCAGCGCTTTGAAAGAAGGCATTAATATGGCACCAGGGGCGATGTTTTCCAACACAGGGGAGTTTGATCATTACATCCGGCTAAATTGTGCCATCCCCATTGATGGGCAGGTGAATCAAGCGGTGAAAACCTTGGGGCGTGTAGCCAGTGAAAATTTGATATTGGCCTAACATGGCCAGCAAAAGGCAAAAACGCTATAATCAAAGCTTGATCAGAGGCGCATATGAATCGTAAAAAGAAAATTTTCACCAAGCTTTCACAAAAAGCAAAAAAATCTAATTTGAAGGCGAACCCTAAAAATAAGCCAAAATACATTTCTAAAGCAGACAGAGAGAAGTTAGAACTCGAAGCAGCCCAAATCACTTCAGATGCCAGCTCACAAGACGACTAACTGTTTTTAATAGGGTCTACTCTCTTGTAATAAATGGTGACCTCAAGTGGAGCAAGCCACTGCACATAACACCTCACAAGATGCCTAATTACTTTTATAGATGCTCTTTTTTTGCTCAATGGCTGTCTGATGCTGACAGTATAAAGCCTCTACTTTCTCCCTTGCCCAAGGGGTCTTACGTAAAAACTTTAAGCTTGAGTTAATACTTGGATCTTGGGTAAAACAACGAATATTCACTTCTTCGCCCATGGCTTCAAACCCTAGGTGAGCTTCTAGATCCGTTAGTAACTGCTTCAATGTAATGCCGTGAAGCGGGTTATTTGGTTGTGACTGCATAAAATCCCCATATCAAAAGCAAATATTAACACAGCACTGAGCCCCCAAGTGACTCACTAATAGCCCCATTTGAGCTTTATATAGACATATGTACCGATTAAACCTCGAAACCGTGATTAATTTTTACACACATCACACCCTAAAGTAGTAATTTATACGGCGTTTACACAAATAATACGAAAAGGCCAAATTTCACCATTTCTCTTGTGATAAGTTGCATACCACATTGAGTTAGCAAAACGGATGCGCGAACTCTAAAAACTAAAATAATAAGTAATACAGGCCATCCACATGAAACTTAGTACCCTATTCCCAGCATTGGCACTTGCAGGTATTGCCGCAAGCAGCCAGGCACAACTCGCCGGTCACAATGTAATCCTAGTGCATGGCTTTCAACCAGAAAACGTATTGAACCAACCCGCTTCAAGCAATGAAATTGTACAAAACGGCCAAGACTACTGGTCTGATTACTGGAATGCTCGTGCAGAAGCTCGCTTAGACTGGGACTCATCAGAACGTATTGAAGGGGCCACCGCTGAACGCTTGTATGACGATGCCGTAAAACTGTCTCTATCCGGCCTGTGCAATGATGGTTGCGTTCTGGTGACTCATTCAACCGGTGATCTAGTAGCACGTTACTTCTTAGAGAACCAAGCTGATTGGTTAGCTGCCAACGGCTACACCCCACTAAACATTCTAACCTCTCTGGACTTTGCCGGTGCCGGTGGTGGTACTGAAATCGCCGATACGGTGGTATCCATTGTCACCAGTAACAATGTGGCATCTTCTCTAGCGGTATCCGCTGTTGAATGGTTCATGGGTGGCAAACTAGAAAGCGATCAGGATCTAGGTGTGCTTTACGATCTACAACCTGCAGCGGCACGTAACCTAGCCACTTCACCTAGCTCGGTACCGCGCTTGCGCTTTACTGGAGCCGGTAACGCCTACTTCGGCATTACAGGTGGCTTTATCTCAGGTACGGATGATGGTGTGGTACCAACACACTCCAGCTGTGGTGCAGTGAATGCACAAGCTTATAATAGCTGCTCAAAAAATGTGGCATTTAACGGCAAAATCAGAAATGGCCGCGAGAGTGCCCCAAGCACCCTTTTCACCAATCACTTTGCGGTGCTAATGGGCGATAAAACTCATCATAATGGCACCATTGGCGATCAAACCGGTGTTCAGTTAACGTATGTTGATAACAACTTTAATGCCGGCGGCATTAACGTGGACTTCTCAACCAAATACTATGACGGCTGGTTTGCTGATTACCTTTATGTGACCAACAGCAAAAACTCAACCATGAGTGAAAAAGTGTATCAGACGCTAAACAACTAAACGTCTGTTCAGGCTCATGTAAAAGGCTAATGGGCATACTCATTAGCCTTTTTCTTTTGGTCCGTATTATCAGTTTATGAAAGGTTATCTATGCGCGCTTGGTTAGTTGGCATTATTGTGATTTCGGTGTTGGGCTTTGCACTGAGTAATGTGTCGGTTATTGAATCCAGTACGGTGCCCCCTGCCCCCGCTGTGCCTTCAAACTTACCCGCGCAGGCACCTGTTAAAAACTCGCCTCAAGCTATTCAAACCCAAATCATTGAAAAAGAAATGGGAGAGCAAATGGCTATTTTAGCCACTCACTACGAGCAAAATATACGCTTCCCCCATTACTCTTTACCCATTCATGAAGGGCAAACGGATTTACTCAACCCCCTAACGGTTTTACCTGTGAGCTTGAACCTGGGCGAAGATGTGGATTCAAGCGCACAGCTTGTGCCTGGGCGTTTTATCTATAAACGCGGGGATATGATCACCGCAACCTTATCATCATCTGGGCCAATCAAGCCTACTAAGGTGCGCATTGAATTAGTTGAAAATAACAAAACTTTAACCACCTTCAGCGTCAAAGAAAAACAAGGGGTATTTGAAGCCACACTGGACTCTAAGGACAATGATTGGCCGGTTGATTTACATATCAAAGCCAATTTTAATTTTTCTGAACATGGTCGGTTAGCCATCTTATCGCCCATTAAATTTTCACCGGACAACGGCACCATTTCATCCATTGGCGAGCCTTATGTGGAGGGGGTCAACCTCAATATCCCGGTGAACCTTTCGATTAAAGAGCCCGGACGTTACCGTTTATCCGCTAACTTGTTTAGCCAAGCTAAAACCCCTATTGCCCATCTAAATGCAAAACAGAATCTGGTAAAGGGTAAAACCAGTTGGGCACTGCAGGTCCATAGTGAGGTGCTGCGCGCCAGTAACAACCCAGGGCCTTACTTGCTTGATACCTGGGTACTGACAAAATTACCTGAGCGACCAGGCATTCGAACCAGTTATGGCGACAGCCTGATAGGCGAAACTGAGATTCAAGGCTTTCCTCTTAGCCAATATGACACCACGCCTTGGTCTGACCCGCAGGATCAAGCGCGCTTAGAATTCCTTAAAAAGCTGCAATAGGGTTAGATTGCCTAACGATATTGTCTAAATAGCGGCTCAATTGCGCTATTTTGTTAGATCAATTTCTAACATGGGTAAATTTCCCAATAAATTTACGACAAAACCCGCTAGAATTAGGCTTTGTTCTATCTTTGCATTCGAGCCCTTCGTGACCAATAACTACGTTCTTCGCCGCTTACGCTATACCTTCAACTACAATGATCAAAAAATGGTCGCCATCTGCGCCCTTGGTGGTCTTGAGGTTACGCCAGCTTTGGTGAATACCTGGCTGAAAAAAGACGACGACCCCGCTTATGTGCGCTGCTCAGATCATGAGATGGCACAGTTCCTAAATGGCTTTATCATTGAAAAGCGCGGTAAAAAGGACGGCCCAACACCACCGGCTGAATTTGCACTGAATAACAACATCATTTTCAGAAAACTGAAGATTGCACTTAACCTCATTGATCAAGACATTCTGGATCTATTAGAAAGCGCTGAGTTTTTAATGGGTAAAGCCGAGTTAACGGCGTTTTTCCGCAAGCCTGATCATAAGCATTACCGTGAATGCCAAGACCAAATTTTGCGTAACTTCTTACAAGGTTTACAAAAAAAGCACACCAACGATTCTACCGCCCAAAAACAGTCAGAGTTCCAGGCTGCCAAAGGCAAATTTGAAAATAAAAAAGAAGCCTACAAGAAAAACAAAGGCAAACCCAACACCAAACCTTTCTTAAAACCGAAAAAAGAAACAGAGAAAGTGGTTTATAAAAACCCTAAGTTTGAAGATAAAGCAGATACAACGCCGGCAAAACCAGAGCGTGCTAAAATTTCTTTGAACAAAAATAAAAAAGATAGCCAGACAAGTAATGACAAACCGTCAGTAAATCAATCTATTTGGCAAACCAGCTCACCCAAGAAATAACCACACTCAACCTAGGTTGGTTGGTGGTTTTTGCCAAACCTGTCTCATAATTCTACGACAAAAAGAACTCTTGTCAGAAAGCCTGTCAAATATAACTACCCTCATCTTAGGGTAGTATGTTTAACCGATATAGGCTTTCAAATGACACCTTTCAATTTTCAGCGATATTTTGCCCAAGCATTTACCTTTGTTTTTTATATCCTTGCCGCCAGTATTTTAGTATCAACAATTGCAGTAGCATTTCAGCAAATAAGTAATGGCGAAGAGATTACTCAAGTGATCATTAAAGTCATCAATGGCAGCGTAATATCAATCGCAGTATTTGAACTTGCCATGGTTATTGGACAAGAATATGGCCAAGAAGCTGATCACGACGTGATTATTATGTTGCGAAGAACCTTACCACGATTTATCGGTACGGTTTGTGTTGCTCTCTCTTTGGAAGGGCTGATTATGGTCATTAAGTACAGCCAGCTTGATCTAGCCGGCAACCTGTATTACCCAGTAGCCATACTGGTCAGTGCTGCGTTATTGCTAATGGCACTGGGTGTGTTTTTGAAACTGGCGCCCCCTCATGTGGATAATCACAAGATATGCAACGATTAAAACGGATTGTGAAAACCAAACAACATCTAAATAAGTAGCAACTTAATTGCAATCAACCACATTACAATGGCAATTATGATATCAAAAATTCGCCAAGCCATTGGCTTTTCAAATACAGGCGCAAGCAATCTTGCGCCGTAAGCCAATGTTGCAAAGAATAAAAATGATGCACTCACTCCACCCAACGCAAACTCAACCTGCTGACCTGGATATTGCGTCGAAATAGCCCCCAGTAGAAACACCGTATCTAAATACACATGAGGATTAAGCCAAGTAAACGCCAAACACGTTAATGCCACCTTGATTGCAGATGCAACTTCTTGATCACTGGCGGATAAACGTTCTGACGATTTTATAGCGTGCCACAAGCTTTTAGCGCCATACACCACTAGAAACGCAACCCCTGCATAACGAGCTAAGGGCTCTAACCAAGGCAGTTGCTTAATCACACTGGCAAAACCTGCCACACCCGCGGTAATTAATAATGCATCGGATACGGCGCAAATGATAAACACTAAAAAGACATGTTGTTTTTTTAAGCCTTGACGCAATACAAACGCATTTTGTGCACCGATCGCCAAAATCAAACTGAAGCCCAATGACAACCCTGCAAAATACCCTAACATTTATTCGCCCTTAATTAAGGAATGACAACGGCCATACCTATTGCCCAAACTGCGGGCATTAAATCATATTTATACAATAAAAATGTACATATTGTACCCCAGTTGGCCTTATCTTTTGTATGATGTACCCACCCTCTTTTTCGGTGACCCTGACATGATTTCCAAATTGCCAAAATGGGTTGAATACGGCGCCTTCACCCTCGCCTTGCTGGCTGGCTGCATCAATGTTGTGGGCTTACTGGGCTTTCAACACCAAGCGGTTTCTCATTTATCAGGTACCGCGACGCTTCTCGGCAGCAGTCTGCTTTCACTTTCAACACACAGCGGACACCTTCTCGCTATATTAATTAGTTTTGTCATAGGCTCAATGATCAGTGGTTTATTGCTCAGCAGTTCTTCGCTTAAGCTTGGGCGGCATTATGATTCGCTGTTGATTATAGAAGCAGCACTGCTGGTGGTCGCCTTGTATTTTTTACAAGCTGAATCGGCCTTTGGGCATTATTTTGCATCGGCTGCTTGCGGCTTACAAAATGCCCTAGTTACCAAATACAGTGGCGCTGTGATTCGAACCACTCACATGACCGGTATCTTTACCGACATAGGGCTAATGCTCGGTGCCGCTTTAAGAAAAGAGCCCTTTGATCAACGCCAGTTTATTTTATTTATGGTGATCATTGTGGGGTTTGTTAGTGGCGGCTCAATAGGCGCACTGTTTTATTCGCATTACCAACTTTATACACTCGTCATCCCGATAATCATTTGCCTCATTTTGGCATTTGCATATCGTATTTATTGGTTACGATCTCAACGTTAAAAAGGACTTTTAATGGGCATTACATACAAAAAGAATCACACTGTTTCTGTTGAACAATTCATCGCACTTTTAAAACATTCAAACTTAGCTCAGCGACGGCCAATTGATGACTTAGTCTGCCTTCAAGGTATGCTCGACCATGCTAATCTAACCATTACGGCTTGGGATGCAGATAAACTCATTGGTATTGCACGGTGCGTGACGGATTTTCATTACGCGTGCTACTTATCGGATCTTGCAGTGGATGAGACTTACCAAAAACAAGGGATCGGTAAGCAATTGCAAATTGATGTTCAAAACTCGTTAAATGAAAAGTGTAAATTGATTTTAATTTCCGCGCCATCGGCCAATGCATATTATGAACACATAGGTTTTACTCGTAATGAGCGCTGCTGGGTGTTGCAAAGAAACGAAAGCATTGAATAACCCCGGCCCTAAACGCAAAAAACCATGGCCAGTGATGGCCATGGTTTTTTATCACTGCAAATTGCTTTACAGCTCTTCTTCGTCTTCTTTTAGGCGGGCTTGTTTTTCTTGCTCTTCTAACAACGCCGCTTTAATTTCCTCTAAAACGGAATCCACATCGGCACTGTTTTCATCTTCAGCGAATTCACCGGTTAGCGGTGTATCCGGTTTGAGCTCACCATCTTCATACAATGCCCACATTTCTTTGGCGTACTTGGTATTCATCAGTTGCGGTGCAAATTGTGCGTAATAGTCACGCATATTATTCACATCTCGCTCAAGCATGGCTTTCGCATGCATATTGGCTGAGGCATCCACTGCTTGTGGTAAATCGATAATGACTGGGCCGTAATCGTCCACCAATACATTAAATTCAGATAAATCACCGTGCACAATACCGGCACATAACATACGTTTAACGTATTCCATCATCATATTGTGATCTTCGATGGCTTGTGGCTCATCAAACGCCACATCGTTTAAGCGCGGTGCGACGTTGCCTTCATCATCCGTCACTAGCTCCATCAACAATACGCCGTCAAAGCAGCCAAAGGGTGTGGGGACTCTTACATCCGCCGCATCCAGCTTATACAAGGCGTCCACTTCTGCATTGTGCCAAGCGTCTTCTTGTTGTTTACGGCCATACTTGCTGCCCTTTTCCATCGCCCGTTGGCGGCGGCTATTTTTTGATTTGCGACCCTCCTGATACTGCACCGCTTGTTTAAAACTGCGCTTGTCGGCTTCTTTGTAAACCTTGGCACATAAAATATCATCGCCACTGGCAACTACATAAACGGTGGCTTCTTTACCACTCATTAGCTGACTGACAACTTCATCAATCAGGCCGTCCTCATATAGAGGTTGTAAACGTTTTGGAATCTTCATGGGGCCGTTATACCTTACTTAGCCCGTTGATGGAATCTAGCGCTCTCACATTCAAGAGCCGACTCAAGTACACCGTCATATCCTTCCTATAAATCCATGGGTACGAAGTGGACTATTTTAGCTAAGCTTGGCGGGTTTGTATTGATAGGTGTGCAATATACAGCAGAAAAAAGCGCCTAACTCCAAACAGAGTTAGGCAAAGGGGAAATATGGCCTATTAAGTAAGCCGAATGATCATTAAAACGGCATATATTCAGGTTGTAACGGGAATGAGAACTCCGCCTTCACTGGGAAATGGTCCGATAAATCCCAGCTGCCCCAGTGCTGTGAGGAAATGCTTCTTGGAGTCATCAGAACATTGTTTGAATCGTAAGGGGCTAGGTGCGCATTACTGTACAAAATATAATCCAGATATTCGGTGTATTGCGCTTGCGCATACACATTCACCGGACCAGCATAAGAGTGAGGGTAGGTACCCTGAGCTTCTGGCTCTGTGGCATCAAACAGCTCAATAAATGCTTCATATTCTTGTGGAAAGTGCACTTTATCGACATTGAAGTCACCGGCCAAAATAACAGGCTCTTCATAAGGAATGTCTTTGCTATCAATCAAAGCTTTGAATTGGGCTAACTGAGCAAACCTTACCGCCACATCATCGGCACTGGTATACGCATGGGTGTGTGTACCAAACACATGATACGCATGGCTACCCTTACGTACCTTGGCATAATTGATCCCTTTACCAGCTAAACAGCCATCTGAGCGGCAAGCATCATAGACCACAGCATCTTGTGCTTCGATGGGCCAGCGACTGGCGATAAACGAACCACCGGTTAAGATCTTGCCAAACTTCCAAGGAATGGCCGTCATGTATGGGTATTCATGAGAAACCGCTTTACGAAAGCGTGCGGTTAAAATTGGATCAAAAACTTCTTGGAACACAACCACATCATAATTTTTCATGTATTTAGCAATGGTGTCTAAGCGATTACCGGTATTTTTTGCTTCTATACCAGGTAATAGCGCCCAAGTGTTATACGTTAAAACATTTAACTCATTGGAATATTCACTTTTAGTTTGTTTTTGAAATTCGTCGTGAATCACATAGTGAATATCATCACCCGACGCACGGGCATAAGATGATTTAAAACCCAAGGTTTGAACATCATTTAACGCAACCGTGTGAATATCGCGATCGTAATACCATGGATCTTGCTGACCGCTTAGCCACATTTTACTAAAGGTCATAGTACCTTTTAGTTTTTGGCGTAATACCACTTGTTCATCTAGGCCAGAAACATAAGTATTGAATTGGTACTCTTTGCCCCATTTAATGCCTTTATCACGATTGAAGCGTAAAAACTTAACCGTGGCCAGAGGCGCAACCTGCGTTTCAAGCAGCTCCCATTGATCACCATGGGAGATATTATTATGCCCTGTTTGGATGGTCTGTAAGGTTAATGGCGATTGCGTATTGTTGGTCAAATACATATAGCTTTCTGCCAAGGCCTGAGCCGAGACAAATAAGCTACACAGTACTAGGTAGCATATGATTTTCATGTGAGATCCAATTTATTTTTATTGTATGAATAGTCATCACTGACTAATGCATTGGCCATTGTAAGTTGCGTAAGACGTGATCCAAGGTCCATACAAGACAAAGCTAGGGGCTAATTAAGACACTGGCCGCTAATGTATGATGACTGGCCTTTAATGTATCAAGCCCAGTCAAAGCAAAGGTTAACCTTGGTGTGTGACAACTTGATGATGTGGGAATTTTTTTTAAATTTGCAGGATACTCACTGCAAATGTTTCACATCAAACTGAAGTTGAGCCAAACGTTGATAGAGTGCGCTGGTTTGCATGAGCTGCTGATGCGTACCTTGGTCAACCAGCGCGCCTTGGTCCATCACAAGAATGCGATCAACGTGGGCCACTGTGGCTAAACGGTGAGCAATGATCAAAGTGGTACGCCCTTTCATTAAGTCATTCAACGCGTTTTGTACCAGATGCTCACTTTGTGCATCCAATGCACTGGTGGCTTCATCTAACAATAGGATTTTAGGGTCTCGTAAAATGGCACGCGCAATAGCCAAGCGCTGCTTTTGCCCCCCTGATAATTTCACACCCTGCTCACCTAAAAACGACTGATAACCTTGTGGTAATTGCATGATAAATTCATGAGCATGGGCCGCTTTTGCCGCCTCTATAACGGCCTCCTCACTGGCATCAGGAGCACCAAAGCGTAAGTTATCCCAAACATTGGCACTGAATAAAACCGGCTGCTGAGGCACCAACGCAAATGCATCACGCAGTTGCTGCAAATTCATGTGTTTTAGATTCTGACCTTCTATTTCTATACTTCCTGATTGCGGGTCGCGAAAACGCAACAGCAAATCAAATAACGTGGATTTGCCCGCACCGGATGGCCCCACCAAAGCGACACGTTCCCCTTGTTTTATTTGTAAATTAAAATCCACTAACGCCTTATGATCAGGCCGAGACGGATAGGTAAAATTCACACCGTTAAATTCAATGACTTGATTTGACAAATTGATTGCATGATCAGAAATAGGCACAGAAGCCGATGATTGTATTTCAGAATGCGTCGCCAATAATTCTTGGATACGTTCCGCTGCACCGGCCGCACGTTGCACTTCGCCGTATACCTCAGTAACCGCTGCCAAAGACCCTGCCACCATGATGGCATAAAACACAAAAGCGGATAGCTCACCACCTGTTAACTGCCCACTTAACACATCACTGCCGCCCACATACAACATTCCCGCTATGGCACCCATGACTAAAACCATCACCAAGGCAATTAAGATGGCTCTTTGTTTGATTCTTAAAAGGGCCACATCAAATGCCCCTTCTGCGCTTTGACTAAATTGGTTTAAAACCATGTCTTCACGGGTAAACGCCTGCACCACTTTGATATGTTGCAAACTCTCACCGGCCCAAGCACCTACACTGGCCACTTTATCTTGGCTTTCCCGTGATAGTGCTTTTACTTTTCGGCCAAAATAAATTAACGGAAACACAATAAACGGCACCACAGCCAATACAATTAAACTTAACTTAATATTGCTCACAAACATAAGCGTCAAGCCGCCGATGAACGTCAGGCTATTACGCAAGGCAAACGAAAACGAAGAACCAATCACGGTTTGTAATAAGGTGGTATCAGTGGTCACACGGCTTTGGATTTCGCCAGCTAAATTATCTTCGAAAAAACTCGGCGGTAAACTGACAAGGTGCCGGTATAAATCAATTCGAACATCGGCCACTACTCGCTCGCCAATCCAAGAAACCATATAAAAACGAAAATACGCGCCAGTGGCCAATGCCACTACAATGATGGCAAATAAAGACAAAGCCTGACTCAAGCCCTCAAACGATTGCGCCGCAAAACCCTCATCCACCATTAGGCGAATACCTTGACCAATGGAAAGCGTCAAAGCGGATGTTGCGACCAAGGCCACAATGGCTAGAATCAAACGAGATTGATAAGGTTTTATATATTGCCAAAGCCAAGTCAGCATAAAATGCTCTTTATAATAAAAACGTTATTGTAGGAAGATAACACCCAGATACAAGAATGAACGCATCATTTATTATTGCGCAGCACGAATAAAAAACACCACCGACATACTAAAGCCCACCAACACAATAAAACCGCGCAGCGCATTAGGTGATACTCGATACGCCAGCGAGGCTCCTAAATACCCTCCCAAAACTGAGGCAACCCCCAGTACACCGACATATTTCATATCCAACGTACCGCCCATTGCATACACAAAAACGGCTACCAAGGTCAGGACAGCGGATACAATATTCTTAAAGCCATTCATACCCAGTAAGTTACTCTGCCCCATCAACCCCAATGCCGCCAACAATATAATGCCTAAGCCACCATTAAAGTAACCGCCGTAAATACAAATCACCAACAATGCAAAGCCATTGAAAATAGCCATAGAAATGATACTGCTTTTAGGTGAAGACGGTTTTGACGCTATCAACTTAGGCCCAACAACAAATGCCACCGTTGATATTAGAATTAACCAAGGAATTAAATTTGCAAACACATCAGAGGGTGTCAGTAATAATAAAGCGGCTCCCATGCATGACCCAAGGCCAGCAATAATCACCATATTTCTGAGCTGTAAACCAGGTGGGTATTGAATATCATGACGAAAGCGCCAAGCACTGGCCAAATAACCAGGCAACAAAGCCGCTGTGCCGGTTGTATTGGCCACAATCGGTGGTAGACCCACATACACAAGGGCAGGTAAGGTAATAAAACTACCGCCACCGGCTACCGCGTTCAACATACCGGCAAGCAAACCTGCGAGGGCCACGATCAACCAATCCATGCTTATCTCTTTAGTATAAATAAAAGAGCACCATACCTTATCGGTTGGATAGTTACATCTGGCTTAATACAAAGGAAGAAACAAAAAAGGCCAGCGAATGCTGGCCAAGTGACACAATCGAATTATTTTTTAAATTTAGGAATAATCTCCTTACCATATTTAGCAATAATCTCTTCTTCATCACCGCTATCAAGATAGATATTAAACTGTGTGGTACCTGCTTCTTCTAAGTGGCGGATCTTCGTAATGTGGTCTTCAACCGTACCCAGTACGCAGAAGCTTTTTACAATATCTTCAGTAATAAAATCAAGATAAGGGTTATCACTTTGCCCATGCTTTGAGTAATCATACCCTTGTCGTTTTTCGATGTAATCGGTCAAACTTTTTGGCACAAGACCAGAATCACTGCCGTATTTTTCAACAATATCAGCCACATGATTACCAACCATAGCTGGGAACCATTTTGTGTGTTCGATGCAGTAATCCATATCACCAAAAAACGCAGGAGCCGCAGCCTGAACTTTAAAGTTAGACATGTCACGGCCAATGGCTTCGCCAGCCGTGATGGCTTGATCTTTAAACCAAGAAATCAAACTTGGATCACCAATTTGAAGAATCACACCATCCCCCACTTCACCGGCTGTGGCCAAGGCTTTAGGGCCATATGCACCAATCCAAACCGGCAATTCATATCCAGTCGCCCATGGTAATTTAACCGGCTCAGTACACTCGCCGTATTCCACTTCTTCACCACGTACCATGGCTTTTACCTTGGTGGTAAATTCAGACAAGCGAGCAAGCGTTGCGGGCTTTTTGCCCATCACACGCATGGATGAATCACCGCGACCCAAACCAATATCAAAACGGCCATTACTTTGATGGGCTAAACTGGCATAAAGACTTGCCGCCAATGACCAATCACGAATATTAGGGTTGGTCACACACGGGGCAAAGCGCATGGTTTTTGTGTGTTCCATACACATGGCCATGGCCACAAACGACTCACGCCATAAGATATGTGAATCATAAAACCAACAATAATCAAAACCAGCAAGCTCCGCTTGACGCACTAATGCTCTTGCGCGGTCTGGGCTGACAAAGCCTTTAAACGTGATACCAAATTCCATACTGTTTCCTCTTTCTATTATTTTTAATGAATCATTAAACGGACGGTTAAACTAGGTGCCTAATGTTCCGGCGGACAAATGCGAATACCCGCGTGACTAAACGGCACGTCTTTTGAGATATTCAATCGAATTAAAATTGGAGTAATGGCCTCAATACAACGGGCGCTTTCTGCAAGACCTGCGTTATAGGCGGTTGTGCCCATCACTTCACACATTTCCATTACGCGTTTTTTAGCGGATAAATCATTACCACACACTAAAATGTCACAGTTAATTGGGCGGGATAAATCGTTTAAGGTAATCGCCGATACATTGTGCAAAGCCCCTACCACAGGAATGTCATCACCCAAGATTGCTTGGGCCGCTTCTGTGGCTGAGCCTTCTTCTGGCATTACAACGGCTTTTGGATTGCCCTCGGCCAAGGGCACAACAATATCGACTAAAATTTTATCGTTTAATAACGGCGCTAATAATTTCAATGTGGCATCGTGACCACTGTAGGGCACGGATAAAACAACTAAGTCTTCAGCCGCCTTTGTGGCTTCCTCCATTGAACAACCCGTAATATTAGCCACCACACCTTGCTCTTTTAGTGTTGCGGTAAAAGCTTTTGCCGCTTCATCTGCCTTTTGTGGATCACGGGAACCAATCACCACGCTTACGCCGGCTTTTGCTAAGCGTAATGCAAGCCCTTTTCCTTGTGGCCCTGTGCCACCGATAATTGCTACTTTCATTGAAATAAATCCTCATTATGTGAACGAATAAGATCCCGACTATGACTATCGGTTTTTTGCCAATCTAAACCTCTAAACACGATAACCGGTGCTTTTGCACTTTTTTCCATTAATAAACCAGATGCACCCGCTAGCTCATCAGCAAACGCAGGGGCTGTTACACTCAAAGGTCGACCAAATGCATCCACATCACCGCACATAGACGTCACGCCAGGTACATTGGCCAAACCAATGGCCACATTGGTTTGGCCCAATCGCCAAGGTCGGCCAAAGGTATCGCTGATCACCACACCTAACGAGCAGCCAAAGTAATCTTCTAATTTTTGACAAATTTCTTGTGCACTTTGATCAGGGTCATCGGGTAATAAAATTAATTGCCCTGGCGTATCCGCATTGGATTCATCCACCGCTGCATTGGCACAAATATAGCCGCGTTTATGTTGAGCAATCAGAACCCCCTCTTCCTGCTCGGGGCGCTTAATTGCCCGTACGATTTTGTTTGACTGACTAAGAATCACTTCAACTTTTCTTGGGTCTTTGTTCACAGACTTAGCCAATTCAATGGCTTGTTCACCTGGTGTAATATCATCGAGATAGACATAAGCCCCTTCTGTTTTTGATACCACCTTGTGAGCAATCACTAAAATATCGCCGTCCATCAAGGTTTGATTATTTTCCAGCAAGGCATCGATAATGCATCGAGTAAGATCACGACCTTTTTGAAAATCCGGTAAACCAGATACACGAAACATCGATAACGTATTTGAATTCATGAGCGTACTAAGCATATAAACGTGCCTTTTCAGGTTGAGCGTCGGTTAACATTGCAGGTGTGTTATTCACCCAATGTCGATAACGATGTGGCTGATACTTCGCTGCTTGGTATAGGTCTCGCTGATTATCAATATCTAGTGAAAAATTCTCTAAATGTAACATCGAGCAAGCACAGTCTTTGTCTTTCGCTTTTTGTTCATGCAGGTTTGCAGAATCTTGACCGTATGAAAACGGGATCACATTAGGCGGCGAAAGTAACAAGGCGTTTGTGCCGCCATCTTTCGCTCGCGCAATCACGACCTGGTTCACATTGGCTGCACGTAGCAAGGTATTAATTTCACTGCGTTCAAGTAATGCAATATCACTTGGAATAATTAGTTGACGCGTAAACCCTGCGTTCATAATCCAGTTTGTGGCAGACGTTAATGCACCATTCAAACCGTCTACCCCTGAGTCAAATAAAGTCAATGCACCATAATTTTCGGCGAGTTTTAAAACGTATTCAGACTCACTGACTACAAGTATCGGCAGTTCAGGAAAATGGTAATGAAAGAAGGCCAACGTATTGGTAAACAAACCAACGGCGAGAGTTTCCCGCTCTTGATCCAGCAAACAACTAGCCAGGCGCTGCTTTGAACGAGACGGGGATTTCATCGGAATAACAATGCATAGTTTATTCATTATGCTACCCTCAATTTTTTGCACGACAATGCATAATCAATGGTCTGTTCAAGTAACGATTGTTTGTCCTTAATGGACTGCATGAATGTTTGGCTCACCAGCACATCTAGGCCAGTGTTTTTTAACGCTAATGCTTCCGACTCATCGGATGAATCAATCACCATTGCGTCCAGGAAATTTTCATAGCAGTGGAAAACACCCATTGAATCCACACTTAGGCCGGCACTTTTAAGTAATTTATCCGCAGGACCTTTAATGGTTTTGCCATTAATTAAAGGTGAAATAGCAATGACATAGGCTTGAGTATTTTCAATGGCTTGCTGAATACCTGGGACACTTAAGATCGCCCCGATACTTACAATTGGGTTACTCGGTGCGATGACCACCACATCACTTTGCAAAATTTGTTGGACAGTCTCTGGGCAAGCTTGAGCGCTCTTAGCGCCTTCAAACTGAACCTCTAAGACATCAGGATGACACTGCTCACGAACAAAAAATTCTTGAAAGGATAACCAGCCCGCATCGGTTTTGACTTGTGTTTGAACCACATCATCCGTGGGCAACAAAATGGGAATGGATACACGGTGACGCTGTGCGATCCGCTGGGCAATCACACTTGGGCGAATGCCTTCATAGCGCAGTTTCGTTCGCATAATATGCGTGGCTAAGTCTAGGTCGCCCAATGTCATCCATGTGTCTTCACCGAATGCTTTTAACTCGTTAAGCACTTGATGACTTTCATTGACACGACCCCAACCCTGCTTGCGATCAATCTGATTCGCCAAGGAATAAATTACGGTATCAATATCTGGTGAGACCCATAAACCATGAAATTCATCATCATCTGCAATGTTACCGATAATGGCTGTCGAATCGGCATAGCGACTCGCGGCTAAACCCTCTGCCGCTTTTGCTCCGCCTACCCCACCGGCTAGTAATGTAATAGTGGGTTTTGACATTACACCACCCCCATCATAGGGATGCGTTGTAAAGTGACAGAGGATGGGAAAGATTCAACAACGCCATAAGCGGTATTGCGTTGAACCGCCTTAAGTCCAGCCGCTTGAATGTTGGCAATCATATCGCTTGGCGTTACTTCTTGGCCGTGGGTGGCACCCGCTGCACGGGAAATACTTTCATTCATTAAGGTGCCGCCTAAATCATTGGCACCTGAACGCAGCATTTTTGCCGCCACATCGGGGCCCATTTTCACCCACGATGCTTGAATATTATCGATGTGACCTTGCAGCATTAAGCGTGCAATGGCGTGCATCTTAAAATGCTCATCTTGAGTAGGCCCAGGTCTCACCTTATCTGGATTATCGTTATATAAAGGGGTTTCAT
This sequence comes from Bermanella sp., assembly GCA_002683575.1. Taxonomy (GTDB): domain Bacteria; phylum Pseudomonadota; class Gammaproteobacteria; order Pseudomonadales; family Oceanobacteraceae; genus Bermanella. The sequence continues at coordinate 1,173 of NYTP01000137.1, read as the reverse complement.
AATGGATAAAACCAAGCGGAACAAACTCAGTAAATCCGCCCGTTTCTTTTTGAATATCTCTTAATAATTTAAGGTGGTTGGCCCAATGAATGGGCTGATCAACATGGCCATACATGATGGTCGATGTGGTTTTCACACCCACGCTATGAGCTGCTTTAACTATTCTCACCCACTCATTGGTGGTTAATTTATTTTTAGTCAGTTGCTTACGAATGTCGGTGTCGAGAATCTCAGCGGCCGTACCCGGTATGGAACCTAACCCCAATGTTTTTAATTGCGCTAAAAACACCTCAGGTTCTAATCGGGCTTTTTTGCAGCCATACCAAATTTCAAAGGGAGAGAAAGCATGAATATGAATATTTGGCACACGTGCTTTCACAGCTTTAATGAGATTTCGATAATAATCCGCATCAATATCAGGGTGTAAACCACCTTGAATACACACCTCTGTGGCACCGCGCTGCCAAGCCTCTTCGGCGCGATCAGCCACTTGCTCAACGGTTAGAAACTCCGCCTCCTTATCGCCTTTTTCTTTCGCAAAATTACAAAAACGGCACCCCATATAACATACGTTTGTAAAGTTGATATTGCGGGTAACAACAAAAGTACCCACATCACCCGTGCGTTTTTGACGCACCTTATCTGCCACTTCTAATACGGCATCTGCATCGCTGCCAGAAGTTGCAAATAAAGCACAAGCATCTTGTACGCTTAATTCTTCACCTAATAGGGATCGCTCTAATATGGCTTGAATGTTTGGCGATGCAGGGGTTTCAAATACCGGACGTTGTGAGTAACTGGCTGAGTATCGTTGTGGTTGGTTCATGCGAAAACCTCGACTGAAAAGGCATCACGTATTGTCGTACTGGTCTTCATCAGTGATGCCACTTTTTGATTCAAATTGGGTGTTAAAAAATCACGCTGTTTATCTTGAAATGGCGGATAAATCGTTAAACGTTCACTAAAGGAATAACCTAATCCCGCACAGGCTTTTTCAACGCTATTAATCTGCGGCCACGCCCGCTCAGGGTTAATAAAATCTTTTGTTAAAGGCGATATACCACCCCAATCATTAATACCTGCGCCAATATAACTGCCGTATTCCGCCTCCAAATTGGGCGGTGCTTGAATGCTAATATCGGCCGGTAAAATTAAACGAGCAATCGCAATGGT
>NYTP01000136.1 GCA_002683575.1 Bermanella sp. | reverse complement strand
TCTTTACGCTGTTTATCATTCATGATGTCGTACACCAATGCGTGTACTTCTTTGTGGCTTAAGGCAGGCAGGTTAATTCGACGTACTTCGCCATCCACACGGATCATTGGGGGTAAACCAGCTGACAAATGTAAGTCTGACGCCCCTTGCTTGGCTGAAAACGCTAATAATTCCGTGATATCCATGAAACTGATGCTCCGCTGTGTGAACGCTAAACAGGCTTAGTTTAGTTCATCCTGAATCCTGTACGTGCGATAATGCGCAAAACGTGCCGACATCCTGCTGGCCGTTGCTATTTTTATGATTAAATTAGCCCAACATTGTAACCAGACCTGAAAATAAAACCATGACAGATTTAGAATCTAGCAACAATTTAGTTCAGCGTTATCAAGCGGTTCACAGTGAGGTAGATACTCTTGCTAAACAGCACCAGCAAGCGGTTACCTTATTGGCAGTTTCAAAAAAACACAGCGCGCAAGCCATCGCTGAAATCCACCAGCAAGGTCAACATTGCTTTGCTGAAAACTACGTGCAAGAAGGGGTTGATAAAGTCTCGGCCTTAGAGCATTTGGATATTGAATGGCATTTTATTGGACCGATTCAATCCAATAAAACCCGCCCAGTGGCGGAACACTTTGACTGGGTACATACAGTAGATCGAGATAAAATTGCGCAACGTCTAAACGATCAACGCCCAGATGAGCGATCGCCATTAAATGTGCTGATTCAAGTGAACATTAGCGCGCAGGAAAGTAAATCTGGCATCGCCATCGATGATATCGCAGCACTGGCTAAACACATTGCAGCGCAACCGAAGTTAACGCTGCGTGGTTTAATGTGTATTCCTGCACCACTAGATGAAGCTCAGCTAAAAACAGAATTTAATGCCATGCATGACGCCTTCAACCAATTAAAAGCGCAGTATGAAACGGTTGATACCTTATCAATGGGTATGAGTGGCGATTGCGCTCTGGCCATTGAATGCGGCAGCACCATGGTGCGCATTGGCACCGCCATTTTTGGCCAACGAAATTAACCCCGAATACGGTACAACCAAGGAATAAACATGACAAAGATTGCATTTATTGGTGGCGGAAATATGGCCAGCGCTATTTTAGGCGGCCTGATTGAAAACGGATATAACAGCCAAGACATTTTAGTCAGTGACCCAAGCCAAGAAAAACTCGATGAGTTAGCTGCACAATTTTCAGTGCAAACCAATGTGGATAACCAAGCCATCATCGCACAGTCTGATGTGGTTGTATTAGCGGTAAAACCTCAAATCATGCAGCAGGTTATTTCCCCACTAAAAGAGATACTCAGTGCAAAGCGTCCATTAATTATCTCTGTGGCTGCCGGTATCAGTTTGGAAAGCTTGGCGAGCTGGACAGAGCAAAGCTTATCCATTGTGCGCTGCATGCCGAACACACCGGCCCTCGTACAAAAAGGGGCGAGCGGCTTGCTGGCTAACCACAATGTCAGCGATGAAGAAAAGCAACAAGCCGATACAATTTTAGGTGCCGTAGGCTTAAGTGTTTGGGTCAACAGTGAAGCGGAACTAGATGCTGTTACAGCGCTTTCTGGAAGCGGACCTGCTTATTTCTTTTTGTTTATTGAGTCCATGATCGCAGCCGGGACACAATTGGGGCTAGCTGAAGATACGGCCAAACAATTGGCCCTCCAAACGGCCTTAGGCGCGGCAACAATGGCCAGTAAAAGTGATGTGGCACCGGCGCAATTACGCCAGAATGTGACCTCACCAAACGGCACAACCGAACAAGCTATTCTGAGCTTTCAAAAGCAAGGGTTAGAAGCCACCGTCAAAACCGCCATGCAAGCGGCCTTTAATCGCAGTATTGAACTAAGTAAAGAATTGGGTCAGTAATGGATAAATATAAGGCTCATTCTTGAGCCTTATATTTTTTATCATGCGCTGTGTTGAATAGGCTGAAGCGGTGCTTTGACGGTTAAACTCAAATAGAATCCGCTATCGCCTTGTAGGTTCGCCTCACCTTCTAGCGCACGATGCACCAAGTTATAAATCCGATATAAACCCAACCCAGCATGTTCACTACTGCCACGCTTGGTTGTCACAAATGGGTCAAATGCTCGTTTAACCAAATCGCTATCCAACCCCTGACCATTATCTTGATATTCAAACCGTATTTGTTCATCCGACAATAACGTTACTGTGATGGTTATTTTTTTATGGATTTGTTTACCTGGAAAGCCATGAACGATGGAGTTTTCTAATAGCTGCTCCATGATAATATTCCAAGCAGCCGGGTAACTTTCTATATTCAAGTCATCTGGGCAATTCAAATCCACTTGGATATTTTGTCCAATAAATAAATGACTATGCAAACTTAATTCTAAGTGCTGCTTTAGGTTCATTACTACTTTGTCAGTGTGGGCGACGGAAACTAATTTAAACCGGCGAACAAGGTTCGACATCTTTTGCAGGTTATGGGTCACAATTTGCAATAACTGCTGACTATCGCTAATGAACTGGTTAAACGTATCTCGGGTTAAACTGCGGCGCTGCATCTCACCGTCAACTTCATCGAGTATCTCTTTTATATGACTGACGGAAGTAATATTCACACCCAAGGGCGTATTAATTTCATGAGCCACCCCCGTCACTAATTGCTCGATTGATGTTAGGCGTTCTTGTTCCATATATTCGCGCATGCTTTGTGCATCAACACGCTCACGAATGTCGGTCACATACGCTTCTATATAGCGTTGTCCCGACTCTTCGTATAAATGTAAACTCACCGAACATGGGATGATATTCCCTGCAACATCTTTTAACTCTAACTCTTTATCGAGTACTTTTTTATGATTTAACAGTTGCTGTTTAATTTGTTCATGGTCGGTAATCACATTACTCAAAACATGGGCATCTTTTAGCGCCGCGTGTTCAGAAGAAAAGCCAAGCATTCGAATCAAAATAGGGTTGGCCGCAACTAGGTTGCCCTGCAAATCAAAACGACCAATTCCGATAGGCGCTTGATCAAATAACTCTTGGAAAAGTTTACGATTGCGCATGGCGTCGTTAATCGCACGCATTTTATCATTACGCTCTTTTGATATGCGCTGCGCCAATGCAAGAGAGAGTATGACCACTTCAATCACACCACCCAATAATCCTGCATTACGAGTAACCAAGTTGCTTTCGACCAGACCAAGTGAAGCCAGTGATAAAACAGCTAAACCAGAAAGCAACATAAACCAAGCGAAGGTATATAAACCGGCAAGAGGGACTTTTTTATAGCTTAAATACAGCCCCATCAACAGCATACCAATAGACAAAATCACGCTTAATGTATTAAGTACTACAATGGAAAGCGCGATCCCCATAAGTGGAATGCAAATTAAGAAGAGTGTGGCTAAATAACCGGCTAAGCGATAAAACCAAATAACATGGGGCGCGTATTTTTTTATATCCAGCAAGTAGTAAGGGAAAAACAACGAAGGAATAATCAAAAAGCCCGACAAGAGCGGTAATAAAACACGATTGATTTCAGGAGAGTCCGGCCACAAATAGTAGTAACCATCCCCAGTGAGGGTTAATACAAACCCTAAGAAGGTCATTACATAGGCCACATACACATAATAAGCCTTATCGCGCATGCTGACCGCTAAGCAAAAGTTATACAGGGCCATAACCAGCAACACACCATATATCAGGCCAGAAAATACTCCCTGAATGTGCACACTACTCTGGTGCTCTTGCTCACTCATAATATCCAGTGATAACACCATGGCGTTTAAACTTTTTACCCGCGCATAAACCCACTTCACTTCATTTGCCATCAAGGTGATTTGCACGGCCGGATGTTTATCCATTAAGGCGCCATAGCTTCGGCTACGCATATCGCCCATGCGCCAAGCTTCAATTAACTGCTGCTCTGCGCTGACTTCATAAAAGTCCACTTCATCATGAGATGGGTAGGAAAAACGAATGATCGGCGAAACTTGAGCGGGGGAAGTATTTTTTAAGCGGATACGTAACCAAAACTCGCCTTCACGAAAGCCGTAACTGCCCAGTGAGTCTACCTTGGTCCATTGGCTTTCGACCTCAGACTGGACGTCCACAAGTGATAGAACATCATCACTGTATAGATAAGCGTAGTTTGCTTGAATGTTTGTTTGAATGGCTGCTGGTGATGCGTCGACATTGATACTTAGCATCACCCAGCACAACAACCATATAACTTTTAACTGCATAAACTCTGTAAGTTCCTTTTCTGCCTAAACCAGGCTAAATCGTCATTCCGTTCACTCAAGTTAAATGAGTAATCCACGCTCTGCCATAGAGAGTACGTCATTGTCCCCAACAATAAAGTGATCCAGTACCCGCACATCTACTAATTGCAATGCCTGCTGAAGTTTGTGGGTAATTCGCTCGTCACTGATGCTGGGCTCGGCAATACCGGATGGGTGATTATGGGCAAAGATCACCGCCGCCGCGTTGTGGGAGAGTACTTGTTTTACCACTTCTCTAGGGTAAACACTGGCCCCATCTATTGTGCCACGAAACAACTCATCATAGGAAATTAAGCGATGCTGGTTATCCAGGAACAAGCAAGCAAACACTTCATGGGGCAAGTGCCTTAACTGACTAATCAGGTACTGGCGCACGGCATTAGGTTCGGTAAACGCATCCGGTTTATCCAGCCCTTGTAATAAGTGTCGACGCGCCATTTCAAGCACCGCTTGTAGCTGAGCATATTTAGCCGGACCAAGTCCTAGGTGCTCGCAGAACTCCGTCTGGCTGGCCTCCAATAACGGGCGCAGGCCATCAAAGCGCTGTAATAAATGCCGCGCCAGGTCCACCGCCGTCATACCGCTAATACCGGTGCGTAAAAAAATGGCTAATAATTCCGCATCACTTAAGGCATCCGGTCCTTTTGTGAGCAATTTTTCCCGTGGTCGTTCATCCACAGGCCAATCTGTGATGGCCATATCGTCTCGCTAGTTCATCCATGAATCAGTTTGTTGTTATACTGCGCCAAGGTTCAAGGAGCAAGTATGCAAAGGCTAACCAACAAACGTATTTTACTGGGTATCACAGGTGGCATCGCTGCCTATAAAACCGCTGAGCTGGTGCGCGCCCTAGTGACCCATGGCGCCGATGTTCGCGTAGTGATGACTGACGGGGCTAAAGAGTTTATTACCCCTCTCACGCTTCAAGCGCTATCTGGTAACCCAGTTCATCATAGTTTGCTCGACCCAGAAGCAGAAGCCGGCATGGGCCATATTGAACTGGCCAAGTGGGCCGACTTTATTTTAGTCGCCCCTGCCAGTGCTAACTTCATTGCGCGTTTAACCAGCGGCATGGGTAACGATCTACTTACTACACTTTGTTTAGCCAGTGTTGCACCATTAGCCATTGCCCCGGCCATGAACCAAGCCATGTGGGCCGATGCCGTAACGCAAAACAACCTTAAATCACTGCAAGCACTCAAACCGATTCAAATCTGGGGACCAAACCAAGGCGAACAAGCTTGTGGGGATGTGGGCCCTGGCCGCATGCTGGAACCCATGGAGCTGGCTGCGCGTTTATCGGAACAGTTTGAGCGCAAAATACTCTCGGGTAAAACCATCACGATTACCGCCGGCCCGACCCGAGAATCCATTGACCCGGTGCGCTACATCAGTAACCACAGCAGTGGCAAAATGGGCTTTGCACTGGCCAGAGCCGCACAAGAAGCCGGTGCCAAAGTGAATCTCGTGTGCGGGCCAGTCCACCTGCCAACCCCTGAACGAGTGCATCGTAGCAATGTAGAAAGTGCTCAAGACATGTTAGAAGCCGTCATGACTTTTCTGCCAGAGACGGATATTTTCATTGGCGCCGCCGCGGTGGCCGATTATCGCCCTGCGGATGTGAGCGAGCAGAAAATCAAGAAAAACCAAGATGACATGCACATTCATCTGGTAAAAAACCCGGACATTATTGCCACCGTGGCTGCTCAAGAAAACAAACCTTTTTGCGTAGGCTTTGCGGCTGAAACCCAAGATGTGGTGAGTTATGCTCGTGGCAAATTAGAAAAGAAAAAACTGAATATGGTGATAGCCAACGATGTGAGCTCACAACACATTGGTTTTAATAGTGATGATAACGCCATTATTATCATTGATGAAACCAGCTCCACCGAATACGGCCAAGCGAGTAAATACGTATTATCGCAAAAAATACTCGAACATGTGGCCGCCAAGATTTAATCATTTTTAGGATTCATCATGAAAAAACGTTTTCAAGTTAAAGTTTTAGATAAACGCCTAGGCACCGATATCCCGATGCCCCATTACGGCACCGAAGGCAGCGCTGGCCTAGACTTGCGCGCCTGCCTAGAAGACACACTTGTACTTGAGCCGGGCGAAACTAAATTAATCCCAACCGGCATATCTATTTATATCGAAGACACAGGTCTAGCGGCCATGATTCTGCCACGCAGTGGTTTAGGTCATAAACATGGCATCGTGCTTGGTAACCTGGTTGGGTTAATTGATAGTGATTACCAAGGTGAATTAATGGTAAGTTGCTGGAACCGTGGTAACACGGCTTTCACCATGGAAGTGGGTGAACGTATTGCTCAACTTGTGATTGTACCTGTGGTACAAGCTGAGTTTGATTTGGTCAGCGAATTTGAAGCCACCGACCGCGGTGAAGGTGGTTTTGGCTCAACTGGCACTAAATAGTTTTTGTTTGCAGGATGCATATGAACAACATTGCCCAAGCGATCTTCCGTGAATACGATATTCGCGGCGAATACCCAAGCCAATTAAATGAACAAACGGCTCAGTTAATTGGCTTAGCCTTGGGCAGTGAAATCATTCAAGCTGGTCAGCAGCAATGTTATGTTGCTTGGGATGGCCGTTTATCGAGCCCTTCTCTTCGCGATGCATTGGTAAGCGGTATTTGCAGCACAGGCTGCAACGTGAATTTAATTGGCGCTTGCCCAACGGCCGTGGCATTTTGGACCATCAAACACAATGGCCAAAGCTGCGCCATGATCACCGGCAGCCATAACCCAAAACAAGATAACGGCATCAAGATCGCAGTAGCCGGCACACCACGCAGTGGTGAAGACATTCAAGTTTTGTTATCGCGCATTAAGCTGAATCTGTTTAAAAGCGGCCAAGGTCACATCAATGACGCCAGCCATTTAGTGGATGATTATCAGCAACGTCTCACTCAGGCTTTAACACTCAAACGACCTTTAAAAGTCGTGCTCGATGCCGGCAACGGCATCGGCGGCCCCATGGCCAGTGATGCACTCAAAAAAATGGGTGCACAAGTAATCGAAATTGCCTGCAAGGTGGATGGTAATTTTCCTCTGCATCACCCAGACCCTGCCAAACTCAAAAATCTTAAATGGCTACAAGACAGTGTGAAACACCATCAAGCAGATTTAGGCATTGCACTCGATGGCGATGCCGACCGTTTAGGTGTGGTGGACCATACCGGGCAAGCCATTTTACCCGACCGCCTGAGTCTCTTATTTATTGAAGACATCTTAAAAAGCCAAGGTGAGCAAACCATTTTATTTGATGTGAAGTGTACCGAGTTACTCTCCACATTTACCAAACAATGGGGTGGCCACCCTAAAATGATCGCCACCGGTCATACCAGTATGAAGCGCGCTATCAAAGAAACCGGTGCAGCGTTTGCCACTGAACTGAGCGGGCATATTTTGTTTAACGATGAAGATGGTGTGGGTGTCGATGATGGCATTTATGCAGGCTTGCGTTTATGTCATTTAGTCAGCCAAACACCAGAAAGTTTGCATACTCGTTTATCCGCTTTTCCTAACCCTAGTGCTACGGAAGAAATTCAAATTCCAGTAAACGAAGATGATAAGTTTTCCATCATGAATATCCTGCAAAGCAACTGCTTTGCCGACCAAGACGTCACGCGAATTGACGGCTTACGTGTGCGTTTTGACACAGGCTGGGTGCTCGTGCGCGCCAGTAACACAACGCCTTGCTTAACCGTGCGCTTTGAAGCAAACCAAGCAAAAGCTCTTGGGCCGTTGATCGAATTAACCATTGCTCAATTGCATAATCACGTACCACAACTGAACCTAACTGAACTTCAGGCCTTAGCCCAAGAACCCAGCTGCGCGCATTAAGCGGTATGATTTCCAAACACCCTAGGTATAATGTGCACACTTACCACCACTCACTTTAGACCCAATGCGATTTGCCATGCCTTTAACTCGTGATGACGCCTTTAATATCGCTAAAGTATTAAGCGAAGCCCTTCCTTACATTCAGCGTTTTGTGGGTAAAACCATAGTCGTCAAATACGGCGGTAACGCCATGACCGAGGACGACCTGAAAAACAGCTTTGCCCGTGACATGGTCATGCTGAAATTAATTGGTATTAATCCTATTGTTGTTCACGGTGGCGGCCCACAGATTGGTGACCTACTTGATAAGCTCAACATTGAAAGCCATTTTGTCAATGGCATGCGTGTTACCACAAGTCAGGCCATGGATGTGGTCGAAATGGTATTGGGTGGACTGGTCAATAAAGATATCGTTAATTTAATTAACCAAAACGGCGGTCAAGCCATTGGATTAACCGGTAAAGACGGTCAGTTAATTAAAGCGAAAAAATTAAAAGTCACCCATAAAACACCTGAAATGCAGACACCTGAAATTATCGATATTGGTCATGTTGGTGAAGTGGCTAAAATCAATACCAAGGTTTTAGAGATGCTTGCAAGCTCTGACATCATTCCGGTGATTGCGCCAATTGGTGTGGGCGAAAACGGCGAGTCTTACAATATCAATGCCGATTTAGTAGCCGGTAAGGTGGCCGAAGCCGTCAAAGCTGAAAAATTATTACTGCTCACCAACATTGCTGGCCTGATGGATAAAGAAGGCCAAATCTTAACGGGTCTTACCACGGAACAAGTGGACGGACTGATTGAAGACGGCACCATCTACGGTGGCATGTTACCCAAAATTCAATGCGCCCTTGATGCAGTAAAAGGCGGCGTCACCAGTGCGCATATTATTGATGGCCGTGTGAGTCACAGCACCATGCTTGAAATTTTCACCGATGAAGGCGTGGGCACCCTGATCACCAACGATTAAACAACAAAAGACAAACGGGGTAGGAAATTCGGACATAATCCTCTGGGTTTCCCACTTAATCACAACCAGATCACGAAAACAGTCATTAGCCATTGCGAGTTATTGGTTAGCGCATTAGGATTGGACTTCTTTGTGATTCAAGCAAATTATACGTATGACGGAATCCCCACAAAAACCTTCTCGTAAGCAGCAAATCTTGCAGGCGCTTGCGCACATGCTTGAAATCAATCCGGGTGCTCGAATCACTACGGCGAACCTTGCAAAAGAAGTGGGTGTCAGTGAAGCGGCCCTTTACCGCCACTTCCCAAGCAAAGCCAAAATGTTTGAAGGCCTTATTGAGTTTATCGAAGCGACGATCTTTACACGCATTAACCGCATTCGCTCCGAACATGACAGCACCTTGTCTCGTCTTGAACATGCCATGACCTTGATTCTAACCTTTGCTGAAAAGAATCCAGGCATGTGCCGCATTTTAACCGGTGATGCATTATCCGGTGAAACAGAACGTTTACGTGCACGGGTCGCACAATTTTTTGAGCGACTAGAAACCCAGCTCAAACAAATTCTGCGTGAAAGTGAGCTACGTGATAATAAAATGCCCCGCATTGAAGAAGGGGCATGTGCCAACATGTTGCTTGCCATTATTGAAGGTCGGATTCGTCAGTATGTGCGCACCGAATTTAAAACCCATCCATTAAGCCATTGGAACAACCAATGGAATTTTTTGGCAGCGAGCTTGTTGGTGGATCAACGCCAAACCACTGCGGTGTAATCCCACATACATTTTTAAGCGCATAAAAAAACCAGAGCATTGCTCTGGTTTTTTCGTTTAGCTGAGCCAAAACTCACGCTAACACGGTTTATACACCGTATTGCTCACGGTAAGCTTTGATAGCTGGAAAATGTTGCTTGAACGCATCTTGCTGACCCACAAACTCCATTACCTGCTCAAGCTTCACAATGCTGATCACTGGAATACCGTAATCGCGCTCCACTTCTTGAATGGCAGATAACTCACCTTTACCTTTCTCTTGACGATCTAACGCAATCACCACACCTGCGGGTTTTGCATTGGGCTGCTCTTCAAGCAGGGCCATGACTTCACGGATGGCTGTACCGGCAGTAATCACATCATCAATAATAAGTATATTCCCTTCTAAGGGCGCGCCCACTAACGAACCCCCTTCACCGTGGGCTTTCTTTTCTTTGCGGTTAAATGCGTAAGGGGTTTCACGATCAAAGTTTTCAGACAAGCTCATGGCGGTGGTCGCCGCTAAAGGGATGCCTTTATACGCTGGGCCAAATAACACATCCATATTCACGCCCGAATTCACAATGGCAGCCGCATAGCTTTTTGCTAAGGTAGACATGGCCTTGCCTGAATTAAACAAGCCAGCGTTAAAGAAATAAGGGCTGATACGGCCGGATTTCAATTCAAACTCGCCAAACTTCAATACACCTTGCTCGATGGCAAATTCAATAAACGCCTTTTGATAATCCTGCATGATCCCAACCACTGTCTAAACTAGAGTAATGTGACTCCAGCATAGCTGAAGTCCGCCAATTTTGGTCTATCTGTGCTAATTGCTCAGCACAAATTCGGGTATTTTAACGGCTAATACTATAATTCCCATCATAGACTGTAAAAATAAGCACAAAAATCGCCGAACGCCCATGATACCTATGGTTTTAAACCACTTTTAGTATGATTGATTAACGATCCTAGCGAAGGAATAGTTAATTCACGAAAAAGTGGTTTTTAGAGATGTTAGCCTAATCAAAACTGAGTATCATAGCCGCCTCGAAAAACAGGGAGCCTCCATGAAGGTTATAAACGTACAAGTTGACGGACTAGAAGCCGCAGTCGCAAACGGTTTTTATGATTGGCTAGCCGAGCATGATGCGGACGTTGTCTGTGTACAAAACCTGAAAGCAAAAGAATATCAGCTCAGTGATGCGGTGGTTTACCCCGATCATTTTAATGCTTACTTTTTTGATGGTGAGCCTGACAATTATAGTGGTGTTGCGATTTTAACCCGCGACATGCCCAAGGCCATCATGACAGGGTTAGCATTTGAAGCATGCGACCGTTATGGCCGCTATATTCAAGCGGATTTTGATCAAGTCTCTATTGGTTCGGTGTTGTTTCCCATTGAAGATGAACACAATACCCTTGAAGATAAACTTGCCTTTCAGCAGCAGTTTATTGAGCACTTAAAGAAAACCAAGCGTAAACGCCGCGAGTTTATTTTTGCCGGCTTCTTTGGTGTGGCACATAAATCCGTGGATATCGCCGATTGGAAAGCGGCACAAAATACATCCGGTTTCTTGCCTGAAGAGCAAGCTTTCATGGATCAGGTAACTGGCCCGCTAGAATTTGTTGATGCGTTTCGTGAAGCCAACTTTGGTGAGAATCAGTTTACTTGGTGGCCAGATGAAGAGTCGGCACGGCGAAATCAAAATGGCTGGCGCTTGGATTATCAAATTTGCACACCTGAACTTCGCCAATACATTGTAGATGCTAAAGTATTCCGTGATCCTATTTGCGGCCAACACGGCGCCACCATGATCGAATACGAAATAGACTAATCTTAGTCGCCCAATAAAAAAGCCCGCTGATGCGGGCTTTTTTGTTTGTAATTGGCCTATTCATTCGCGGCGTTTTCTTCCATGGGTTTAATCGATAATGTGCGCATATCTCCGTAATAGCCCACCGCATGACCACCGATGGTGTCACTGTCGGTCATGAACATAATGCTATCGATCTCCTCGATTTTTTCTGCAAACACCTTCTGCCAATCTTTTTGAATATGACGATGCAGTGTTTGCCATTTCATTGTGGTTTGACCGTCACCGCTCACCACAATCACATGATTATTTGAATCAATTGACCAATGACTTTCTATGGGCTGCGAGTGAGACCAAACATAATGAATGGACTTAGCATCACCAAATAATGGCTTACGGCTGACCATAACACGCAAGACAAAATCGTTGCCCGAAGCATCCCGCTCATCAAATGATTGTTGTTTAGTTTCAATGCCTTGTTCATCCATCACCATAGCATAAGGCGTAAACTGAGCCGTCCACTGCCACTGCAAGACTGGGGTTTTATTAAGGTCGATGGATTTTTGGTATTCAAAGCCAGAGGCAGATTTCACACTTTCAGCGCGCAATACAACACCTTGCTCCATATCCATAATTGGCTGATATTGTGTCTCGCCCACAAATGCTAATGGACTCCATTTATCTAAATTGCCCTCGATCAATAGTGGCTTAGCGCTAACAAAACCGCTGAAAATTAAACCAATGATGACCCCGATGATGATCTTCATCCTTGCCTCTCGTTTTTATTGTTATTTTTTATGGCTCAACACCTTAGACCGAGGCATCCATACACGCAATAGTTAACACAGACGTGCAATCAAAGCTGTCAGCTTCTGACTAATTGGGGGGTGCTTAGATCATTGAGCTGGATATGACGCCCACAAAAAAGCCCAGCTAGACTGGGCTTTTTAATTGCTGGCTTTCGTTAAATAGGACGAGAGCCATAATTGGATGTTGGCTTACGCGGTGGATCAGCCATCACATTGGGTTCAATTTCATTGATCGAGCCGCCTTTTTGCAAAAAGGCTTCTATTTCGTTATCCATTTGACTGCGCAGTTTTTGACGAGACGCGATGGAACGTAACACGCCCTCTTCAGCACTGCCGATGAATTCCATATCGGGTTGATCAACGGTGGCGTTGTTTTGATCGACCTGTTTGGTTTTTTTAGCTTTAGGCATGATAGCTCTCCCATCCTTAAGTTCCGTGAGCAATAAACGCTGCGTAGAAATTTATAGTTCAGGAGAAGCCATCTGTCAGATATTTAGTTATATCTAATTTCCATTAGTCTTTAGTTTTAAAGGCTAAATTTGCATATTAACTTTGCAAGTAGGTAGAAGACGCCAACGTCTTCTCTAGTTCGGCAAGGAAAAACGCTCTATCGTTTTCATTGAAACCAGAGCCCTGCAAAATATCGCTGTAAGCCCCCTGAAGCTTGGTGATATCAAAGTTAACGTACTGCAATACTTTGGCGACTGTATCCCCTTGTTGGGCCGACTGAAGCGCCACCTTGCCTTGGTCGTCAATGTACACATCCACCGAGTCCGTATCGCCAAATAAATTATGCAGGTCGCCCAAAATCTCTTGATACGCGCCCACCATAAAAAAGCCCATCAAGATATCTTCATGGTCGTCATAGCTTGGCATGGGCAAGGTTTTTTCAATGGCCTCCCCTTCGATGTAATGCTCAACTCGGCCATCGCTGTCACAGGTGATATCCTGAATCACCGCACGGCGCTCCACTGGGCGGTTTAATCCGGTGAGGGGTAGGATTGGGAAAATCTGATCAATCCCCCATGTATCCGGAATGGATTGGAACAAGGAAAAGTTTACAAATAATTTATCCGCTTGGGTTTCTTGCAACAGGTTCAGTACCTGCGCTTGCCCTTTGGCATTTGGGGATAACGTTTGCCTTAAGCATTGGTTGATCGTATTGGCATAGGCTTCAATCTTAGCGCGCTCTTTCAAACTGATATTGCCTTGTAAAAACGCACTCTGACTGTCGGCTAAATCGTGTTGCACATCATGGTAGGCCTCTAACAAAGAGCGCTTACTGGGATTAATAATTCGCTGATACACATCCCACATGTGATGCACGATGGGTGAGTCGCCCTCCAAAGGGGGCTGAACCGCATCGGTCATGGGTTGTTCCCAGTCGATCACGTTTGTCAGTAGCACCGCATGATGAGCGGTTAACGCTCGGCCTGATTCGGTAATAATATCAGGGTGAGGTAAATCCCCCTGCGCCGACGCTTCTTTAAACGCGTACACCACGTTGTTGGCATACTCTGCCATGTTGTAATTCATTGAGCAGAAGCTACGTGAGCGAGTGCCCTCGTAGTCCACCCCTAACCCCCCGCCCACATCAACTACGCCGATATTGGCGCCCAGCATACAAAGCTCGGTATAAATACGGCCACATTCGCGCAGGCCGCTTTGAATGTCACGAATGTTGGCAATCTGACTGCCAAGGTGAAAATGCAACAGCTGCAAACAAGATAGATCCCCTTGCGCTTTCAATTGCTCAAACACCTGCAAGATCTGATTGGCCGATAAACCAAACTTGGATTTATCCCCACCGGTATTTTGCCAATTGCCTTTACCCACAGAAGCCAAACGAGCGCGCACTCCCAAACGAGGCGAAATACCCAGAGCTTTGGCTTCATCCATGATGAGATCAAGCTCAGACACTTTCTCGACCACTAGATAGACTTTATGGCCAAGCTTTTCGCCCAGCAGGGCCAAACGAATATAGTTACGATCTTTATAGCCATTGCACACAATGGTGGCGCCGCCTTGTCCAGCCATGGCCAGTACCGCCATTAACTCTGGCTTACTGCCAGCCTCTAAGCCAATCGACAGGCCTTGCTGTTGCTGACCGTTGATCAACTCCTCCACCACGCGACGCTGCTGGTTCACTTTAATCGGGTACACACTGGTGTAGCTACCTTGATAGTCATGCAGCTGACTGGCGCTTTTAAATGCATGATTAATGGCGCTCACGCGATCATGCAAGATGGCGGGAAAACGCATTAATAACGGCAATGCTAAACCGTCTTTGTTTGCCAGCTCAACTAGGTCTTTAAAACTCAGAGCAACATTGTCAAACGGGCTGACAACCACGTCACCATCAGGGTTTACATCAAAAAACCCTTCACTCCAATGTTCAATGTTATAAACGTCACGCGCCTGCTGAGCATCCGTTTGCATAGGGGTATCCACCTGGTGTGTGCATAATTGCACTAAAAGTTTACACGGGTTAAAAATATTGCCCTTAATTGCAGCAATTGACCTTTTCCAATTTAAAAAAATTGAGTAAGGTATCGGTCCCCCGCATTAGGTGACAGAGCTAGATTGAGCCATCAATCTAGCTTTGCCTCCTGATCATAGTCTAGCAATGCTGGGCGCGCATTTTATGCATCATTGATCTGACATCAAGACATTTATATTCCAACCCAACTCCTTTCAACTCATTCGCCATATCCGCAGCGCAATTGTGTAATCACGCCCATATCAAAACCACCTAGATTCAACACTACCTAGATTCAACATCACGAATCAAACAGATATATGACAGGCATAAAAAAAGGAGCCTCAGCTCCTTTTCGATGCAATCTTGTTTACCAGTCGAATTGCTGGCTGATCCCAAGGACCAAGGAATAACCTTTTTTCTGCTGATTAGTGAGCAGTACCTCAAAGTCCACCTGGGATGGCATCGCCATGACAACGGACACTGAGTAATTCCAAAGCTCTTTGCTTTCGTCTGGGGTTAAAAGACCTGCGGTAAACGCCATACCCGCGTCATCCCAAAATTCATAATTGGCCGCTAATTCTTTATATTCATAAGTATTATCATCATCTTGGTAAACACTGAGTCGATAGGCGTTCCAAGCAAGGTTGAAGTTGTACTCATTGTTATCCAGCTTGTCACCGCCACGTTCATAGGCAATCACACCGCCGCCTAATGCCAGGTTACCCAAGCTATAAGCAAAACCACCATAAGCGTTCACTTCGGATGTATCAAAATCTTCGATACTACCGGTATAACCCCAAGCACCTGCATACAAACCAAATGGGCCCGTGTAATCAACGCCAGCATTAATCACGATATCGGCATCACTTTGTTTCACACCACGGAACATGTACTTGGTGGCTGAACCAAAATTAGTGGTGAAATCCGCGTAGACGGGGCTGGCCATAACGAAGGCCGCTAATACAAGTAAATACTTAGACATTTAACTTTATTCTTAGAGGTAATGATTGCCGCGCACTATAGCAAGTCTTGGCTAGGCATGGAATGTTGAGGATTGGATAGGCGCAAATTAAAAAGGTTCCGTGACCTTTTATGTTTCAAGCAAGCACAAAAAAGCCCCGATGCTTTCGCATCAGGGCCTTTAGTATCAATCAGCAAGCTGATCAATCAATTACTTAGAAGTGAACTCAGGGTAAGCTTCCATGCCACACTCGGCAAGGTCAACACCTTCGTACTCTTCTTCTTCGGTTACTCGGATACCCATCACCGCTTTGATGATGCCCCAAACTACGAAGCTTGCTGCAAATACCCAAACAAAGATGGTTACTGCACCCATTAACTGACCACCGATGGTGGTGCCGTCGTTAGTGAATGGCACAACTAATAGACCGAATAGACCTACCACACCGTGAACAGAGATCGCGCCCACTGGATCGTCGATTTTCATCTTGTCTAAAGTTAGGATAGAAAGTACTACGATTAGGCCACCGATCGCACCAATTACAGTCGCTTCTAGCGGTGTAGGGGTTGATGGTTCAGCTGTAATCGCAACCAGACCCGCCAATGCACCGTTAAGCGCCATGGTTAGATCCGCTTTCTTGAATAAGATACGCGCTAGGATCAGTGCACCAATCAAACCACCGGCTGCAGCCGCGTTAGTATTGGTGAACACGACCGCTACTGCGTTTGCACTGGCGATATCGCCAAGCTTAAGAACAGAACCACCGTTGAAACCGAACCACCCCATCCAAAGGATGAATGTACCTAGCGTGGCTAGAGGTAGGTTTGCACCAGGGATCGCGTTGATTTCACCGTTACGACCGTACTTACCTTTACGTGGACCTAGCAGTAGAACACCAGCAAGGGCAGCAGATGCACCGGCCATGTGAACGATACCAGAACCGGCAAAGTCAGAGAATCCGAAGTCATCGCCAAGAGAGAACATGCCAAATACAGATTGACCGCCCCAAGTCCAAGCGCCTTCCATTGGGTAAATCACACCCGTCATTACTACTGCGAAAGCAAGGAAAGACCAAAGCTTCATACGCTCAGCAACCGCACCGGATACGATAGACATAGCCGTTGCTACGAATACCACTTGGAAGAAGAAGTCAGACGCGCCAGAGTAGATAGAACCGCCTTCGAAGCCGTCTTCACGCGCTGCGTAGTCAGCCAATACCGCTGCAGAGTCCACTTCGGTAATACCAGAAAGGAACATGCCGCCGTCATACATGATGGCGTAACCGCAAATCATGTACATAGTGCAAGAGATTGCGAATAGCGCAACGTTCTTAGTTAAAATTTCGGTGGTGTTCTTAGAACGAACAAGACCGGCTTCGAGCATGGCGAAACCAGCCGCCATCCACATTACAAGTGCGCCACATACCAAGAAGTAAAAGGTATCCATGGCGTACTGAAGTTGAAACACATTGTTTTCCATAATGCCCCCGCATTAAGCTTCAATACGTTTTAAAAAAACGCATAAAATAAATTCTGAATGTTTAACGTTCGCAAGAAAGATTAAACAGCGTCAGCGCCAGTTTCACCGGTACGAATACGTACGATTTGTTCTAGGGCTGTCACGAAAATTTTGCCGTCACCGATTTTGCCAGTGTTAGCTGCTTTAGAAACCGCTTCGATCACTTTGTCAGT
>NYTP01000135.1 GCA_002683575.1 Bermanella sp. | reverse complement strand
TCGATTATTTTAGTAGATTATGCAAACCAAATGCGTCGTGATGGTATGGAAAAAATGGATGCGATTATGGCATCCGCTAAAACCCGCTTTGTACCAATTGTATTAACAACGTTAACAACAGTGGGAGGCTTGTTACCGCTGACGCTATCAGGTTCTAGTATGTGGTCGCCTATGGGGTGGGCAATTATTGGCGGTCTATTGGTATCCACTCTGCTGACATTAATTGTAGTGCCTGTGCTGTACAAGCTGCTGGGTAAAATGCCAGAAGAAGTTGAAGTTTAATAATCGATAATGTTTTTCTCTCCATGAAAGTGGAGAGGTTCGTTATTCTGACTTGCAAATTATCTGAATGCGATCCCCTTGAAATATACGTTATTCACAAGGGGTAAAAACAATGATTATGACGCTGTAGCTTAGATCTTAGAGCTCAATAGCGGCCTTTAATCGCAACAGCGCTTGTTCAGATTTTTTCTCAACTTGGGATTTAAAAAAAATGGCATTTAATGCCACAAAAGCCATGTTGGGCAGGGTGTAATCCAACGTTCTTTCGAATTCTGTTTGATTCCCTAAGTTACGAACACGGTATTGCAATTTAATCTTAGCGCCGTTTGTTAAATTGTTTGCGTGAGCAACCCACTGCTCGTTTGTACTTTGTATCACTTCCCAGGCGAGATGGTTTTGACCAAGGGCTGTTTCTATATCCTCTTCAAATTTCTCCCCTTTCTTTAACGGACTCTGAGAGTGTTCATAAACCTTAGATGATTGAGGATGCCACTGGGGCCATAAGGAAGGTGTGCTTGCGTAAGTAAGCACTTGCGCCGCAGGCTTATCCATAATAATTGTATCGACGATACGCGTAGTAGAAGTGCTGAACCACAAAGTACTGGCTAACCAAACCATGACAGGTAAGCGGATGACTTCTATCCAAGCCAATCTTTTATTACCTTCTAATAAATCATTAACGACGACTAAGCCATAAACGATAATGGCGGCACCCAACAGCTGCATTAAGCCCGATAGCGAGGGTGCTAAAAATATAAACATAATCGAAACGACGATGATGCATAGGAAAGAAAAGCCACTATACCATCGTGTCCATTTAGACACCTGAGGGTCATATTTTTCACGCGGGGCACATCCTGTTTTTTGTAATGGCACGCCCTTTGAATTTTGCTTAATACAGTCTTTAGGGCGCCATCCTGTTGGCTTAAACCACAGCCCTATTTTGTTGCGCCATAAACGAGTATGCAGAGTATCTTGCGCGAGTATTGCCCAGTGTTGAAAATTGGCTTTGATAGGGTTTAGCGTATTTAGGGGTTGTGTTGTTCCATAGTGGCAAGGATCATTGTCTAGTTCAGGTTGCCAAGTGGAGAATAGGCGGTCCCAAATCACTAAGGTGCCACCGTAATTACGATCAATATACATAGGATTTTTAGCATGGTGAACTCGATGACTGGAAGGGGTAGAGAAGATGCCTTCTATGAAAGGGATTTGCTGAATGGATTGAGTGTGTAACCAAAATTGATACATTTTTAGAAGAACAAATAACACTAAGAATACTTCTGGTGGGCAACCTAAAATTGCGAGCGGTAAATAAAAGACCCAAGAAAAACCGTATTGAAACGCACTTTGTCTTAATGCCGTCGTGAGGTTGTATTCTTCGCTTTGATGGTGCCCTACATGGGCTCCCCATAATAGGTTGATTTCGTGTGCCATTCTATGGAACCAGTAATAACACACATCTATTGCTAAAAAGAAGAAGATCCAAGTGATCGGTTCTTGGGCTGTAAACTCAAATATTGCATGATTTTTTGATAAGTAAATAAAGACTGCAAAAGTATAGGTTTTTAATAAAGCATCCGAGATTAGCAGGCAAAGCCCCATGGATAGACTCGTCACCGTGTCGCTATAGCGATGTAGGGTTCTGCCCTTTAATCTAAGGAATAGGTATTCAAGGGTCATGAAGACCAAGAACATTGGGATACCCAGTCCATTTATGTTGTATTCACCCATACTTTAATCTCATTCATTATTGTTATTATTTTCTAGTATTCCTTATATTAGCCCTGAGGTCATTGACCGGAGTTACTCTTAATTGACCTTATGCGACATAATGTTAGTCTATATTTATCGTAAACTGTAATTTATGAGTTGGTGGCTTGTGAAAAAAAACTACATTGAAGGAGAGTGGATTAACGCCCTGATGCGTACTTTCTCTAATCTAGGGTTGGATACTCGGCTTATCGTCGAAGGTATCGCAGGGTTTGAAAATGAGCAGCTCATTCCAGGTTATCGACTTGAGGTTAATGATGCTAGGCAGATGTGGCATCAGGCGGATAAAATAGCGCAAGACCCTTTATTAGGCGTAAAAATTGGATCAAGCCAAGATTATCGAGCTGTGGGCGTTTTAGCTCCCGTTATTTGGCACAGTCCAGATGCGCGCACGGCTTTGAATAATATAGTCACTTTTCAAACCTTAATCAGCGAGAGTGGATGTTTTCAAGTTGATCAAATTCTCGTAGGTGAAGAGTGGGTTATTCAGTGCGAATATGTTGCTGTACCTAATAGTGTACCTGCAAATTCTCATCAGATATTAGCGGTTGTGATAGGGACAGTTGGCATTATTCAGGCTATTTCTAATAATACAATCAAAGTAAAACGGCTTTATATTCCTTTAAGTTTGGATGCTGATTTAATATCTAAAGCGTTAGCTTGTGAGGTTGAGAATAGAGATGGAAACCTAGCGGTCGACTTTTATTCGGAACAATTTGATAAACCTCTATTAGGGTGTGATCAGCATCTTTATCAAATAAATATTGTTTATGCAGAAGAGTTACTAAGAGCAAAAAGAGCGAGGCTTGCGTTGATTGATTCGGTTAAGCATTTAATCGAAAATAATGGGTTTTCTAGAGTGAGCAGTGAGGAAGTTGAGTTATCACTAGGCATGCATAAAAGAACCTTACAACGGAATCTATCTGAGCAAGGCACTAGTTTTAGACAAGTGAAAGAGTCGGTATTGAAAGAACAAGCCGCTAATTTATTATTGAAAGATAGCGTTGAAATAGAATCGGTAGCGACCTATTTAGGGTACTCGGAGCCAAGTGCTTTTCATCGAGCGTTTAAATCTTGGTTTGGGGTAACACCGAAGAAATTTTGCGGTGTTCGCCAGTACTAGAAGCCTTATAGCGCTTCTAGTTCACCTTTTAAATTGTTGTTGTTAACTATTAAAGCATCTGTAAGCTTTCTCATCATAGCTTCTCCAGCGGGCCTTCCTTCAATGCCTTCAACTAGCTTTATTTCTTTCTTCAGCGAGCCATTCTGGTCATTGATATTTATCGTGGCATAAACTCCCATGTACTCTGTTTTTATGCCGTTATGAGTGCTGGTCATGGTGGACTTAAGAATAAGTTGGTCGGGAGAGGTGAGCTTTCCTTGTCGCGTATAAATAACCTTTCCGAAAAAGCTACGACGGGTATGAACTTGATCGTCGATGATTTTACATTCGAGTTTTCGTCCAAGTAAAAAGATTCCATAACAAAGAATAAGAGCTCCTACCGCAAAGAAAATAGGTGCCATCAGCCATAGCATGGCTTCTCCTTGTACTGCTTGAAAAAACAAAAAGCAGCCAACAGCGGTAAATACTGCGCCAAAAAGGGTCATCATGATGCTCATGGATTTGTTACGGCCTTGATCGGAAACAATATCTAAACCCAATGCGGTTTCTTGTGTGTGTATTTGCTGTTCAATACTGGACTCAGCTTGTTTTAGCTTGGCTGAATGCGCTGCTTCTTTATGAGTATTAGGGATAATTATAGAGGAATGTTCGCTACCAACTTGCGTTGGGATTTTCCAACTTCGGTTGAATTCTTGATCGGCAATGATGCCTTTTACGGTGACTTGCCAAGTAATGCTGCCTCGGCCGTTGTGAGTATCCTCGGTTGGTTTATTGGCGGGTACATCGAATACAAATTCTAAAACGCTGCCACTGCTATTAGCGCGGTCTAGTGGTTTGTCGTGAGCCTGCCATACAATATCAGTATGGCTTCTGCTGTTGTCACCACTGCCGGTTGAATAGGTATGCAGACAGCTTAGGGTTATGTCTAGGTTTCTTTCTTGCCAGGGTTTATTTATCGCAATACGGCCACCGATTTGTCCGCCGACTTGACCCATTAAAGGAGATGGAGTGAGTGGTGTGGGGCCAAAATAGAGAAAGCTTTTACGCATTTTCCAGCTAGAAAATATTAATGCAGAGCCTACAAGGGGAAATAGTAGGGTGAACAATATGCCGTATTCTCCTACGCTGACTTCTTGAAAGATTGTGCTGGCTAGAAAAATAAAGGGTAAACAGAAAAAGAAACCGACTGCCATGAGTATCCAATGGCCAGATTTTTCGTTGCTGTAAATGGTCTGTTTGGCTTTGTTTTTTTTGTCCATTTTTCTGCCCATTCGTTCCCCTGTCATTTTAAATAAGGTTAGCAGAAAAATAAAAACGCCCCAGCTTTAATGATACAGATGGGGCGTTAAAAACAGATATTAATACGAGATTACTTGCTGCTATTTACCAAGTGGTTGATGCGTGCTTGAGTTTCTTCGCTTTGCAATAATAATGTGAAAGCTTCAAGCTCGTCAGTCACTACTTCTTCAATGACTTCAGAGTTGCCAACGTTTAATAACTGCTTAGTCGTAATCAAAGACGCTAGTGGCTGCTTAACTAGGTCTTGAGCAACAGACATGGCTGTTTCTAGTGCTTGGCCATCTTCTGTTGCTTTGTTAATGATGTTCCACTTCTCAGCTTCGCTACCATCAAAGAAACGACCTGTTAACAATAATTCGTTAGCGATTTTAGGGCCAACAGATTCTGTTAGTAACATAGAAGAAGCACCTTCAGGGCTAACACCTAAGTTTGCGAAGGGTAGACGGAAGCGCGTATTAGCACCGGCAAACGCCATATCGCAATGTAATAGGATGGTTGTGCCGATGCCGACCGCTACCTTTTCAACCGCTGCAATAACCGGCTTTTTAACTCTGCTAAGGGTTGTAAAAATACCCGACACACCGTCCATAACATCTTGGCGAACGTCATCACCCGCAACAAGATCGGATAAATCGTTACCCGTAGTAAATTTACCGCCCGCACCGGTCAATACGATAACGTTAACGTCGTCAGAAGCGTCGGCTTCTTTGAACGCAGCGATCAAGTCTTGATATGTTTGAACACGAATTGCATTTAAAACCTCTGGACGGTTAATCTCGATCAGTGCAATTTTATTGTCGATGGTTAAGTTAATATCTTGGTACATGGTGGCTCCAGAAGGCTTATAGGAATAACAAAGTAGGGAGTTTAACTGGCTTCGTAGTTGAACAGAAGAAAAAGCAGTCGTTTTGCAAAATAAAATGAACAAGACCCCCTTTCAGGTCATATTTCTAGAAAGGGGATTGAGTGTTTTTTAAGCGCTAGGGTGCTCTTCAAACTTAATCCAAGGTGATTTCGACCATTAAATCATTAGAAATAGCTTCTAAGGCATCGGTGAGTGCGTTGGCATCAAAACCCTGGGGTACGCGTAAATGCGCTTCGGTTTTAAATAATAAATCCGCCGACATCGGGGCGCTTTCGCAGTTGGTGGTCAGTTCTAAAACGTTAACACCCATACTGGCTAAAGCTTGCGATACTTCTTTAACAATGCCAGCGCGATCATTGCCAATTAGGTTGAGAGTTAAATCTTTAGTTGCCCCTGATTCGCCAGCATCTGCACTAACTTCTACGCCAACACTGATGCCTTGAGTCGCCAATTCGGATAAGCGAATCTGTAAACTATTGGCATTTTCTTCGGCAATGCTGATGCGTAAAATGCCGGCGAATTTACCCGCCATGTGCGACATACGGCTCTCTAGCCAGTTACCATTTTGGTCTGCGATTGCCCCAGCTAGGGTTTCTACAATACCGGGTTTGTCATCGGCAATAATGGTTAATACTAAAAATGTGACAAATTTAAATCTTGTAAAAAATA
>NYTP01000134.1 GCA_002683575.1 Bermanella sp. | reverse complement strand
ATGTTTCTATTATAAAAACAAAGGTACTCCATAAATGCAAGTTAATCCATAAAAAACACGTCATTTTTTAATCAACTTTATACCAATCCGCTTCATTAAGTGATCTATTTTAAGGTTGGAAAACGTGTTTGTAGCTAGGTAAAAAATTCGCTATTTAATTATTCTAATTGATAATTTTAACGCAGTTAGCAACTCGTTTAGCCGCGCAAAATGATTCAGTATTACGGATTGGTATTATTATGCCTTTTATAAAAAACACAGGTATAAAAAAAGGCGCCTTAAACAGCGCCTTTGGATTCAAGTATGTGTGCTTAAAACATATCTTTTTAGGAGCAGTTCCGCTAGGACATTGAAATCATTGAGTTTTTAACAATTTCAATTTTAGTGGGGTCATCAAGGGTCCAAACTGGCTTAGCATCTGGAATGAATTTCCCATACACCTTACGGATCATTGCGGTATCAGTATGCCCTAAATGGGCTGCAACTGTCGACTCCGGTTCACCAGCTTTTAGCATCCAACTGGCGAAGCTATGTCGAGTAGTGTAAGGCGCTAGGTAGGCTAAGCCTGCCTTGTTAAGTATCCCCCTCCAATGTTTGGTCGTGAACAGCCTTGACGACGTGTAAGGTTTCCCCATGCTCGTCACCCAAGCCCTGTCTGAATCGTGAGTCCGCAATTCTTGTTCTAAGGCCAATCTCGCGGAGGACGGAAGGTATATCTTTCTTGCTCGGCCACTCTTCGGCGATTGTTCTTCTCCGTTCTGGGTTAAAGTGCGTTTCACAATGATGTAGGGTAAACATATGTCCTCTCTCCTTAATGCTGCTGCCTCCCCTGGTCTTAAACCAGACCAGAAAAGAAATGTAACTAAGCGTTTACGGCTCTCACTGGTACAAGCTTTTACAATTCGCTCTGCTTCGTCAATCGTGAACACCTCATTGGACTCTATACCTTTATGTAGACCTTCGAGCGTTAGCGCTTTTGACTTCGACTCGACGGAATCTAGCATAGGACCAAATCTGTCCTCCTCAAGAACAAGTGCTCTCACGGCGCGAGTCACAGCAAAACGTATAAGCCATAGTCTAAAAGATGCCAACTCTGGCGAGGGCGACCGACTAATAATCCCCTCCCTAAGTTCCATAGCTTCCTTTGGCGTAACGTTCGCTGCATCTATGTGGCCGTAATGCTCTATGACCCATTCTGCACGTATTGCATAGGTATTGTGGGTTGAACCTTTGACCCTACCTTTTTTAGCTTTGATGAAGTGCTCTTGGATAACAGCACCCAGCGTTCGCTCGTCTTTTTTCAAACTTGGATCGTTTGGGAAATACTGAGCTAAATCAAACTGGCCTAAGCTAATATCCCGCCTTATGGCATTCAACATTTGCTCTGCGGCCTTGATATTTGCTTTAGTCGGTGGTATTCCTAATGATC
The DNA here is from genome assembly GCA_002683575.1 of Bermanella sp. Taxonomy (GTDB): domain Bacteria; phylum Pseudomonadota; class Gammaproteobacteria; order Pseudomonadales; family Oceanobacteraceae; genus Bermanella. The sequence continues at coordinate 60,872 of NYTP01000134.1, read as the reverse complement.
GTTTCCACTGATTCTTTTCATTCGGTGGGCGAAATGCAATACGCAGCTTGTCTCTGTGTATTGTAATACCCTTGGGTAATTCTAAATCACTCATATGGCTATACTCCTGACAGTGATTACCCCCCGCTATTTAGATTAAAGTACGGGGATCTGTGTGTCTACGTTTTTGACATAAAAAAGCCCCGCCTAGAATGCTACTAGGCGGGGTTTTTCGTTTATGGGCTGCTAGCTCTCTAACGCCTCTTTGATCATCGCATGCAACTCATCATCCCACTTTGGCTTTGTGCTCTTGACGAGTTTACCTGAGACAAAAAGTACAAACTTTATAAAAAACTTTGTCGTAAAAAGCTTAGTAGCTAAGAACGAAAGTAGTTTTCTAAGCATCAGCTTCTTCCTTTTTATCTACTACTGGCACAGCTTCTACGAGTTCAGCTAGGCTTTGGCCTTTGAAGCCAACACGCTGCGCAATCTGGCCTAATACTTCGCTAAGCCCCTTACTTTCATCTTGGGCATCGAGTACACGGGCTTTTAGGCGAATGACCTGAGCCTGTAGTTCGTTTACCTTGTCCTCACCCATTATTCGACCCCGATTACTTCAGTCTTACAATGAAGCTCTGCCGCCTCTTCTGCGCTAAGTCCGCTGTACTGCTCTGCGGGTAACGCGTAGCTGGCAAAATCTGCGTTGTACGTTTCGGTATCGATAAGGATATAAGGTGCTGCGCCATTGTCCTTTGCTGTCTGCGACGGCCAGTAGCCAATGCGGTAGTTAAGCGAGAAGCTGGCCGTTTCTGACTCAATCTCACCACTGCCCTCACGAATGTCATATACATAAGCTTCGCTTGTATTTGCCGTAAAATCTGAGCGAAGAACCTGAAACACGGCTGCCTCGAACTCAGTACCCTGTGGGTCTGTAAATGCTGCTGTAAACATTTTTAAGCCTCTTATTATTAGTGAGTCCCGATTATAACGCGCTACTACTCATTAAAAAAGTAGTATTACTGTTAAAATAAAATATAGCTACGTGCCTACTGCGCGTACCGTAACACTGGCCGTAGTGCTTAGTGTCTTATCTGGGTAGTCCTTGTGCCTAGCGTACATTCTCACTGTGCAAGTCACCCTAAATTCTTCACGTTTTTGCGCTGTAACCGTGACACTCACCGACTTATTCGATGATGACCAAGTGCCTGGGCTGCCAGTATTTGACGATAACTTGGGTTTTACAGCGGGGTTAGTCGTTCCATAGCCACTGCCGAACTGATAGCTCAGTGTGTACCGAAACTCCGCGTTGTCTTTGATGAACTTACTATACCCTAAGTCCCAATCGTCAACTTCACCGCTCCATATGTTCCAGCCTACGCCCACACTTCTTGTGCCATAAGAAGTGCTCAGCTGACGGAAAGGTTTATCGGATGGGTGGAAAGCAATAAAAAACGCTGTAGCCGAGCCCCTAAAGTCTGTGATTCTCAAGGTTCCCGATGTAGGTATGCCAGAATTAGCCGCCATATCAGGGACATTACGCCCCTTCCTGAAATAGTCCCTAAGATTGCTGCCGCCCCCGAAGAAGTTTTTAATATTAAGCAGCGATATGTTGCCCGACGTGCGGCCCATACTAATAACGTGATGGCTTGATGGAACAAGCTCGCTACTCGTGCTAAGGCTAACACTGTACACACGACTGCCTATGCGAACCGTTACTGTCTTGCTCGCCAGAGCTTCCGTAGGAGCTCTGTATGCTATTTGGAAATCTCGGCGATAGACTGAATTCATGAATAAGTCAGTAACCCAATTCCCCTCAAAATCACCATCTATAAGCCTGAAACGAACTTCGGGGTTATCGCTGCGAAGGTGGACAACTGTTCTCTCACGTGTCGATAGTCTGTACGTTTGGCTAATCACAAATTCATTAGCATTGAGGCCTGAGTAAGATGTATCAATACTACTCGGTGACAAGTAAAACGGATTCGGGTTGGTTATAGAGGAAACAACCCTAATAACAAAACTTCGAGTGGAGCCGTTGCTGGGGTCGTACACCTCTAATTGGTCCGTGCTGTAAGGCGCTGAACTCTTGATACGGTATGCTTTTGGTGCACCGTTCTCAACTACCGCAGTAGACGTGCTAGTCCAGTAGCTGCTAGAGAATCCCCGCACATGTAACGCCGTTAAGGCGCTAATGTTGGCGAACCTGACAAGGGTGTCACGCTGAACGTTAATTTCATAAGGAACATCGTTGAGACGCCCCCTATCAATCTCTATCTCGATGGTGTCTGACATTGCACCTCCTGTAGTTTACGGATACTTTCCGCTTGCGTGTTGACGATCTCTTTTAGCTCTTTGACAGCTTCGACTAGCAGGCCGATAACACCATTGTGCGCGACCTGTAATCTGCCCTCTGCCTCTGTTACTGCCTCTGGTAGCACTTCCTGTACTTCTTGCGCGATAACACCCGCCGATTCCTTGTTGTCCAAATCATTACGCGTGTAAGTGTTGCCCGTTAGCTTACAGACTTTATCCAAGGCATCGGGGATAACCTTAATATTATCCTTAACACGTCTATCAGAAGTCGCTATGAAGTCAGGGGCATACATTTGGCCGCTTGCAGTGCAGTTACCCCTATAGTCCATGCGGAAATAGCCGTCAGTGCCGTTGACTGTCCTACTATTAGTATACGCAAACATGCCAAAATACTGATTACCTAGACCGCCAACTGTCCATGTGTAACTAGAGTGGCGTTGCCTTATCATCGCAGCGTATGAGTTATTACCAACATTACTCCCGTTGTAGACAGCAACCGAGGTGCTATCACGCTGGCTTATCCAGCTGCTCCCCGTATTATCCCTACGGAAACCTTGGTTAGCATGGACCCCACCTGTGGTACGAATAGAAGACGTACTACCATTGGTGATGTAGAGCATTTTATTACCATACGCGCGGATCCAAGTGGTGTCCGTCATACGCCAGCCACCGCCATATGAACTGAAGTAGATACCTTGGTCGCCCTTAGTCCGTAGCCAAGTATCAGAGCCATTAAGAATGATATGACCGTCCTGTTTTAGACCTCCTTGCACATGGGTGGCCCCGTTGATAACTACGTCGCCGTTACGTCTAAACGCAGCGATAGTACCTCTGTCGCCATTGGATATTGAGTACCCGCCACTCGTTGTACTTGTCTGCACACGCATCTCGGCTGAGTCAGCGTGAGATTCAAGTCGGAACCCGCCGTTGGCTGAGTTCTTACCTACGATGGCTACGTTCGTGTTCTGTGTTGGGTGGCTAAACACTGCAACCACTTGATTAGTCCCTAACGCAGTACCATCAGCATATAATGCCCCCTCCGCTTTTACAGAGCCTGAAAACTTAACAGTCTGTCCGCTAACGTCTACGTTCACATAAGCAGAACCATCATACCAAGCATGTTTGAAAGCCCTTGTCCCACCACTTGAACTCTCGCCATACCAATGAGCGCGCCCCTGATCATCTTCATCACGAACGTCCACACGTTGCTTCGCATCGTTAGGGGCAGCAAACCTAGTGATTCCCCTAGCGTATATCGTGCCGTGATGAACGGTTGCGGCTTGGAACGTGGCAACATCATGAACCTTCAACGTTGACTCTGCATCAATGGCTGCCCCAGTCCTAATAGAAGGAGCAGACATAACCAGCTCCTGCGTACAAGCTATCTCGTTATTGTCTAAACCTAATCCGCTAGAGCCAGTACCTATGAACAGCCAACCGTTACTAGCGTTACTGTAGTTAGCACCTATTGTGCCTGTACCTGTTATAACTTGATCTGTCGTGAAGGTGTTCTTAACAGATTTCTTAGGGATATCTCCAGTGTTACCGTTGTGCCACACACGTTTGCCGTTCACCTCCAAATCTTTATTGAAGTAGAAGGCTGGGCGGTCAGTGAAGATGTGCGCGTAGCTGGTATTTGCGGGGCCAATATCTATGTATCCATGAACGTTCTTTGAAGTAACACCGCCCCAAGAGTTTGATGCTAGACCTATATTGCCCGCATGCCACAGGACGTTACCTTTGTATCGAACATCAGTAAGGTTTATGTTTAGGGTCGTCGTCAACTGCACCGCCTGACCTGCTGTCACCCCCGCGCCTAGCTCAAAGTTAAAACTAGGATTACTCGGGCTGTCCGTGTTCACCTCAATACGAGCAGAGTTACCATTCTGTACAGGAACACCTCTAGTATGATTGAAAGTTACGTTCGAATTACCGTAACCATCATTAGTGGCTAGTGAGGTCTTACCGTTCAGGCTCCCCACCACATTACCTGAAGTAAAAGCATCGCCTGAGCTCGGCATAAAACGGCTATTACTCTCAGTCCTTGTGTAGACTTCATTCTTGGAGTAAACACCAACGAAGTTACGCACAGCGCCCATATCAGAACAGAAACGGATATAATTGTCGCTTGTGCTTCTTCTAAACGCTATGGCACCGCTAATATCTGACTGGTTACTGTAGGTAGACCTAAACAATCGTGCATAAATATCACCATTTGAGTTACGGCTGGCGATAGAGTTTGCGCCTGTTCCTTCAGAGTAACCACGGCCACCTAGTTTACTTGCATTCGTTGCTGTAGCGGTTTTACCTAGATACTTTGACGATAGCGCAGTGCCATTCTCGTAAAGAGTTACACCGTGAACCTCTTTGAACCTCCATGAACTTGTCCCTAAGCTACTAGTGCCATTTTTGTAAGGAAGGAAACCCCCAACCTCAGCAATCGCACGGAGCCATTTTGGGTCAGTACCAGGGTTGTTTGTTAAGGTAAACCGCGGGACTGTCGGGTGTCCCTGCATGTCTAGCCCTACAAAACTAGGCTGCTCCTTAACCTCTGACCAGCGAACGTCCGTAATGAAACCACCACTAGACACCGTAGGCTCTGAAACAGAGATTGAGAACTTTAGTTTATCCGCAAAGTTATACGTACTCGTATTCGCAGGACTGAACGACATGTTGGTGATAACGAACTCATACTCGTACGTGTTACCCTTTGTTGGTGCTGGGAGGGTTACTGTATCTTCGAAGTTGAACGACGAACGGTATAGGCGTACACCGCCGTCCTCTGTTGAGTATTTAATCGTCGAACTTAAACGGATTTTTGATTGCCCGCTGCTGAAATTATGCGGCGCGCCATTTATCTTCATTTCTAGGTCGAACTGCACGTCTTTGCGGTTTACTTCATTCGGCCCCACTACGCTAATAGTCATCTTCTGCGCGCTACCACCGGACTTCAACGCAGGAACGGTAATTTTCTTGCCTTGGCCTATGCCAGTTGACGACACCGACTTAGTACCACCCAAGATTTCAGCATCGGGGTTGATACGAACAATACCGTCTTTGAACGCTGGGTCGAGCATGTGTTCGCGAACCGAACCCGCTGGTAATGACAGGTTATCCGATAGAAGCGTTAAGCCATCAACTGCTAAGCTACCACTGTCAATCGTTTCAGCCGACAAGCGTTGGATAGTCGCTTCGTCCAAGTACATATAGTTTCTATCTTCCGAGAAGTAGAAAGGGAACTTAGACTTGTCCAGCTCTGAGCTACCATTCCAGTTTGGCGGTACAATCGCAATTTCATCGGCTTGGAAGTACAGCTTGCCTCCCGCCTCTGCGCCACTGCCATTAGCTAGCAGGTGCACACCTGATACTTTACCGTTGGCGTCTGCTTTGATTACACGTTCAGCTTTTAGCTGACCTGTTTCATTATCAGTGTATGCTTTGGCCGTATCGAGTGCTGAAGCAATAGCATTACTCTGTGTAGTATTAACAGTTTCAATACGACTCGCATTTGTAGATGTAGCGCTCTCTAACGTGCTTACCTTACTGGCATTGCTATCCGCCTTAGTTTCAACCGTTGATAACCTATAAGCATGGCTTGAACTTGTGCTTTCCAGCGATGAAACACGGTTTGTTACCGCTATCACCTTAGAGTTAGCCGTATCGGCTGAGTCTTGCGAGTTATTGGCCTTAGTTACCGCTGACGCGGCTTTGGTTTCGACGTTCGTTAAGCGCGTTGCATGACCTTCGCTTGTTTGCTCTAACGTAGAGACCTTAGACTCAGTATCGTCTGCTTTCGTTTCAACGTTCGTAAGTCGAGTAGCGTGCGTTTCCGTTGTCTCCTCAAGCGCCGAAGTACGGTTCTGGGTGCTGGTAGACCTCGTTTCTACTATAGATAACCTTGAAGCATGGCTTGACGACGTATACTCAAGCGTTGCTATCTTTGAATCCGCTTCTTCGCCTCGTGCTTCAAGCGTTCGGATCAAGCTAGCATTCTCTGAATCAGTTTCTTCCAGCGTTTTGATAGTGGCGAACGCCTCACCATCCCAAACGCCAAGACTAGACAAGCGTGTAGCCTGTTCTTCCGACGTTGACTCTAACGAAGCTACACGTGAGCGAGTGCTGCCATCGTTAGTTTCAAGCACAGCGATTTTTTGCGCTTGTTCATCAGTAGTATTTTTAAGCTGCGTGATAGACGAACCTTGCTCACCACTTAGGCTAACTAGATTTAGCAGGTCATTCTCGACCTCGCTAATAGACTCATTTAACGAATCCACTGAGCTTGAGAAGTCTACTTGTGCGCTTTGGAGGGCTTGGCTGAGCGCCACATCAGCAGCTTTTAAGCGAGAATCAGCGTCCGCCAAAGCTTGCTCGACTGAATACAGGCCATCATTAACATCATATAACGAACTATTGTACCCGTCCTGTTTCTCTAGTATTTCTGCTAAGACTTCGGGGTCTACGTCTTTACCGTCTGCACCTTTGATTAGAGACCAATCGTAAAGCGACGGGTCTGATAGGTCGGGTTCTTCAACTCGTTGGCCTACAGCGAAGCCTATGTATTCTTTGCCTTCTGGGGAAAGACTAATACCATTGCCGAACGCATCATCAGCGTATGCCTTCCAAATATGGTAAGCTGGGCCTTGAGCCTCGGCAGCTAGGTCTATCAGGTGCCAAGCACCGTCTAACCTCGCATACAACGCGGTGTGGTCGTTCCACACCCCGTTTTGTTTTATCTTTATTGACGAGACTCGTTGCCAAGTCCCGTTTATTTTTATAGCCGACATTGCGGTTTTCCATTAGGGGGCTGCGACAATCCAAATGTCACCGTCTTTACCCTGCCCCGCGCTTGGGGCTGTGGTTGAGACAGTAACGCGATTACCTAGCTTCTCTAATGTATCACTGACCTGCGCTGCAAGTCGTGTGTTTGTGGTTGCTGACACGCTGCGCATAATACCATATAACACATTGTTTTTTGTAGTTAAGTTGTATGGTTTATCGATGCGAATTGTCGAATCATCAATGACCTCAAGTACCTCGTAAACGCGTGTATCTAGGACGAACATATCGCCCTCCGCAGGCTTGTTCGCTGCCGATGCCCAATACGTGCCGATGCCCTCAATAATATCGCTATCTTTAGTTAGGTTAACAACACCCGTTCTGTACCATTTACTCATAAAATTTTACCTCTAGTAGTGAAGGCCGGACACGTTCTTAAACGTGCTGCCCGTCTTAAATACGTCTGCAACAATCGCTGATTGCTGCACTAGAATGTTATCGTTTACATCTGGCCTAAGCTCCACGGCAAACGTATGTTCAGCAGTGCCTTTAGGAATATGGCAACCTAGTTGAACCGTTACAGAACCCTCCTCCTCAACATTGTGTGAATGGAACTTCTGAACAACTGACCCATCGAGCCGTAGATAAACGTCAAAGTTACTCGTAGAGCCACCACCGCCTTGGTGGTCTAGCGCTATGCCGCTAACAACTAGTACGCGTTCTTCGGTCGCACCCAAAAGACCAGGGCTGATTGTTCCTTGGATCAGGATGTAAACCTCTCTAGGACCAACCTCAATCTCACGGTCAACAACGATCACCGTACGGTCAACAATGTCACCCTCAATATTCTGCGCGTATAACGTACCCTCTATCGTGCAGGACTCATCAATCCGCACATTTTCAAGGTATCCACTCTTTGCCGCTACGTTACCCTCGAAGAAGCCGTCACGGGTTCGCATGATCCCATCTTGGCTAACTGAGAACCTGTCGCCAATTGTCAACGTAGCACCGTCAATCGAACCACCAGTAATGCTAGGTGATGAGAATGAAAGACCCACTTTAACGCGCTCCGCTACGATGTTAGCGGCCAGCAAGTTGTATATCTCTGCATCTTGGATAAACGCTTTGTCTATAACCGTTTTGCCGTCTTTGATGATGAACGGGAACACATTTTCATTGCCCCCCGTTACCGCGAAGGTCTGCGCGTCGACAACAAAGCTCGTTTGAGTGCCGTCGTTTAGGAAACCCACGCCACCTTGGAGGCCAGCGACACTTGTTTTTACACCCCATTGCGCTTCATAGACTCCGCCTTGTGATGCGGTAGTGCTAGCCAATTGCTGAAGGCTTACGTTTGTGCCGTCGTAATCAACAGTGAAGTTTCTAATAGCCTGTGCGATAGCCCCTTCCGCACTACTAAGCACCGTATCGAACTCGGTTATTTTAGCGTCAACTATGTTACCAAGGTCATTCTCCCACTTGGATTCAAGCTCTTGGATACGCAGCACATAAGCTTCGTCCGCGTTGACCGCCGCATGTATGCCCCCCGACAGGCGAGCATAGTTTTTAGCGAATTGCTGCTGAATGCTCTCTGTCTGCGTGTGCTTTGACAATGCCTCGCTCATAGCTTGCTCGGCCAGCATATCGCTGAGCGTAGCGCTTCCGTTGATCAAATCAGCAAGCCCTGAGTCACCTAAACCGCTGCCTTGGAGCGTTCGGTTTATGGTGTCCATTATGCTTAGGTCACTGCGCAGCCACTTAAAGTTGTTGCTGCCCGCGACTTCCTCGCTGAACTTAACCAGCACTTGCTCTGGGCTTTCAGACGTACTAGCGCGTGTACCCTCTGGCGAGCTTATATCACCCGCTTGGTAATCACGGTTTAAGTGCCTAGCCCAATAAACAAAAGTTCTAGCTGGCTCAACCAAGTCAGAGAAGAAACCCGTTGCCGACGTACCAACGTATTCAGCCTCGCTGAACACTGGCGTAGCCGTTAGGTCATCAGTCACATCAACGCGATAAATCTCTGTGGCCGCGTACCAATCGGCCTTTGGCCTATCCCACTCAAGACCTACCATGTTGAACATACCGAATGCCGCAAAGTTAGTTGGCTTCGTCGGCATAGGGTCATTAAACGCCGTAACAACACCTGTAGCGGATTTTGTAGCGACAGACGATAAATCATCAGTACCTATCGCTTTCTTTAAATCTCTGAACGTTACAGCTCGATCTAGCGTGTTACCACGCCCCATACCCGCCTGTATTTGGACAGTTTCACGTAACGAGTTAAGGAACTGCGAAACAGAGCGAGATACGTCTTTAGGAACAGGCGGTAAAGCTCGACTCATACAAGCTCCTCCGGTGATTGCGCAAGCTGAATGTCACGAACCTCTAACTTAGCCGCTTGGCTTATTGGTTCGACAGCCGTTCGCCATCTAAAGGCACGACTGTTAAACGGCAGATAGAAAAACGATGGGCTTTCAACAAGCTTCGTATAGACCACGGTATCACCCGTTGTGGCATGGTCATACTCTACACGCACTTTCACGGGATACGTGTTGGCTCGTACCTTCGCGATATTGAAGCAAACAGGGTCATTGAACAGGTATGTTTTTGACTCCCAGCCTAATTCCATGAACCCATCTTCTGACGAATCAAAAAGCATCAACTCACGGGTATCACTATCAACGTAGGCTAGGTCATTTGTCTCCTCTAGCTCAACGAAGGACTCAGCTCTTAGGTCTACCGTTCTAATACCCGCATTTGGGTCTAACGCGTCAAACACGAGCGCTTTATCAACCGTCGGGCAGCGAACAAAAACCTTGTTGTCGTAGTTACCAAGTATCATTGTGCTTGGGTCAAGCTTGCGCCACGAGTCATTGTCTATAAAACCTGTACTCACGTTAGCAATCGCGTAGCCCTCAATACGGTGCAGCCCCGTTTCACTAGTAAAGTAGACAGCGCCCGCGACCTCAGTCGAACCTTGTGGGCTTGAGCAAGGAACGGGGTCTGCAAGACGTGCCGCGTCCATCGACTCAGGGTGTACACCCTGCACCACATAAGGCACACCCGTCGTTAGCACAACAAGGTTTGAACCCGAAGTCTCGATTGTCACAATGTCCTCTTGGAATACCTTGTAATACCTGACAGGCCACGCGTAGAAAGCGTCTGGCTCAGCGAAGCACAAGATACGTTTATTGTGCCCCACAAGAATATCTGAACCCATAACAACGACCTTTTGCATTGGTCCATTCGGGTAAAGCTCCGTGTTCAAGTCTGGCGCGCCCACCCAATCTTCGTTGATAGGCGAGTCCAATAAGTCACCGCTGTACGTTGTGTCTGTATAAGTGTTCTGTGTCGCTGGAATTTCAGCAACGAACTGGTAGACAGCCGTACCTGAACTCGCTAGGTTCGTTCTGAATATGCGAATTTTTGCGTTTGTTCCGCGCAATGGGTCAGTAAGCAAAAGACTATCTGGCGGCGTAGGGAAAGTGAGCGTAACCGCCGTTGTATTTACGTACTCCCATTCTCGGATTTTTACTATATCCGTAGGGTCTGCCAACGCGCTCAAACGCCCCCAAGCGTCAACATAGCAGTAAGAGTATGCAACTTCTGAGTAGTCATACTCACTGTCCTCTGGGTCTTGGTAAGGCTTCAAGCCGACGATGCCGTCGCCATCAGTGTCACCCGTTGAGTCTACGCCCTCCTCTTGGGGTTCGTAGTACCAATGCTCAGCATCACCAGTGATAACAGAGTCGATTTTGTCAGGAACTGGTACATTCAAAGGGTACGTAACCGCAGGATAAGGACCACTGCCCTCCTCTGCATTTAGGTTATACACGACCCGTGGTTCACTATTGGCCGAAGCAAACAGTGCGTAGTCGTAAGCGTCATTCTTGAGTGGCGCATTAACAGCGTACGTAATCTCAGGCCATGTAAACCATTGGTCACGGTACTTGTGCATAGACTTAGTATCACTACGACCAAAGCTGCCCAATGACGTAGGGAGTGCCCACGGTTCTAAGATTCCCCGCTCTGACTTAGTGTTGTTCGACAACGTAGCGTAGCCATCTGGCAATTGCTCATCGTCGAACTTAGGCGCAGTGCCTAGGAAAGCATTAAACAGAATTTTCATTAATGATACGTCCAACTAACAGGTTCACTCGACACACGCCAGTCGATATGCAGGAACGAGTTAGCAAAGCCGAAGCCCTTTGCGCCCAGCTTTAACGCAAGCTCAACAATCTGCATTCGTTTTACGCCCCACGGCACATAAATATCAAAAGCGACACCTTTGAAGTGTTGACCTGGTTGTTCTTTTTCCGCCTCTTCGGGGTGTCTAGCACAGCGGTAGGCGCTCGTTAACGCAAGAGGACCAACCTCATCACGAATTTTTTGAAGCATCCGCAGCGCATATGGATCACATTCGTTCTCCACTTCACCTTTGCAGAAGTCACATTTACAGCGTAGCTCCGAAGGCTTGAAGTTTTTTGTTCTTGGTTCTGCCATGAAAAAGCCCCATAAATATTAGTGTTACTTATGGGGCATTATAACAGCATTACTGTTTTATTTAATTAAATTCTTGACCGACTCGTTGATAGGCTTAGCCATCCAAGGTATCTGGTTAGCCAGCGGCACAACACGGCTCGGCTGCATTTCAAGTGTCGCCACATCAACAGCAAACTGAGCGGTCGGTCCCATAGCAGCCACGACAGGGTGATTACCATAGGTTGTACCAGCGTAGATAGATTCGGCCATCGTTGCGGGTCCGAGTAGACCAGTAGCCGCGAGAACACTGCCGCCCCAATCCACCAAGTCACGCTCACCCTGCCACTTAGGGCGGCCAAACGGGTATCTAATCTGCTCGCGTATAAGCTCCGCAATTAGTGCCAATGGGAGGGCAACCGCCGCTGTAACAGCTACTGCTTTCCAAGGATCGACACTTGAACTTCTGTCCTTAAACCCTTTAGCCAACGACTTGTGTACGTTGTCATAGAACCCGTAGAAGAACTTTTTAAGGGTAGTCACGAGTAAGAAACGCGGATCATTTGCCACAAGCGGTAGCTGCGTAGAACGTGGGTTAGTCACGGCCTCATTAACGAACTGGTGAACCGCATCACGATAACGTTTACCAGCTGGGCTTGTTAAGTCTGCGTCCGATGCGAATGCTTTAACGTCTGCCGCAGTTACGCCTAGCTCTTTTAAGCGCTTCTCCCCATCAGCCCCATCTTCCACGGCACGAACAAGGTAGCGTTCAGCCGCCTTAGTCGCTATTGCACGTGTCATTTTGGTCACATAGTTTTGGCCGTTGTACTTGAACACAAAGGCTTGGATACCTTGTGAGATACGACCCATAGTTAAGTCGTTCATGTTGTACATTTCTTGTAGCGAGTGCTCGATAGCGTCATCGGTGATAATGTCAAAATCGCGAGCGACCTTAAACATTTTCTCTCGCCCTACCCCTGTTAAAACGCTCTTGGCGTCGTCCAGCATTCCTTTAGTATCGCCGCGCATACGAGAGTATGTTGCCGCTACCTCCGGCACACTCGCTAGGCCAGTGAACCACAGCACCGTAGCCGACTGAAAAGCTAAAGCAGCAGAGTTAAGGTTACGTAGTATAGGCGACATGTTCATGCCTAAACGCCCCGTAACGCCCTGATACAACTTAGCGAACTCCTGACGATTGCCCGTATGCACCTCGCTCTGTATGCGATTGAACTCTGCATTAGAATCCCACTTACCGTTTTTAACGCCGCCATGCGTCTCATTCCATGCAGCCCAGCTAGTTGACGAGTTAACAAGGCGGAGTAAGTGTCTCGGTGCGTCTGTATCCACGTAGCCACCTTCCTTTAGCTTCTCGTAAAGTGGCTCTAGCACCCTACGCCCCGACCTTGGTTGATTGCTAAGCTCCGGTCTAATTGCGTACTCTGGGTATCCTCGACCGTCCAGTATTGAGTCAAGCGTGGCCTCTGGGTTCTTAACTCCCGCCTCACGAAGTATGGACAAGAAACCTCCTCTGTTTCGTTCAACAGCATGCAAGTCTAGGTGGACCTTAGATGCTACAGGCTTGAAGTTTTTATCATGCTTTCTAACGTACGCATTTAGCTGTGCTATGAAAGCCTCGTACTTCTCACGCTCGGGACTTTTAACCTTGTTAATAGAGTCCTCGTAGCCCTTCTGAATCGCCTTATTGTCTCCTACCTCCTTGCCAATACGTGACGCGAAATACTCCGTAGCATTTCGTTGTAGTGCAGTGAACCTGTCCGCCCTCGCCGCAGCATCTGGGTGAATGCGAGCTAGACGTGTGCGCGTCATTTCAAAGAAACGGAACATAGACTTTCTAGCCAGGCCACGATTGCGCTTAACCACTTTCTTTAGCTTGCGGTTTAGCTGAATTTTGCGGCCTTTGCTCAAGTCCGTGCCTTCTCCAACTTCTGTATCCTTGTAGCTTTTAAGCGCTAACTCAGCCACCTCTAATTTACGTTTGGCCTCCGCTACTAGTTTCGCCTTAACATCAACACCGTCTGCTGAAACTCTATCAGGTCTCCTTACGGCAAGTTGGTAATCTGCTTTTGCCGACTCTACACTTTGTTCAAGTGACCTTCTAATAGCCGTTTGCGCTCCGCCACCACTTTTGTCCTTGCGCTTGGTCTTACGTAACACGCCTCGCGTATTGTTCGCCGTAGAGACTTCATCGCGGTTCGCTATCTCATCATCAACACGCGCCGTGTCGATAGTTAGCTCCCCACCTTCTTTGGCCGCTTGCTCAAAGTCCTTATCAAACACCCTATTTTTGGCATCGAGTAGTATCTCATCACCGCGTTCCTCAGTGATTTTACCCTCGTTCACAGCCTTTGAGACCAATGAAGCAATATCGTCATAGGACACTTCATCACGGTACACGTTGCCTATATCTTCTGGCATTAAGTCCGACAGCGTTCGGCTAGACCTCAAGTTGTGCTCAATCGACGAAGTAAGAGAAACCAGCTCTTTAGGCAGTAAATCACCCACCGCTACGGCGTTCTCAGCCACTGCAATGATCGTATTGAAGTCTGGCTTATCTGACAGCTTAATGCCTATTCTACGCAGCAGAGAGCGCTTATCTCTGTCCACATGCTTAGGCTGGACAACATCAACTTTCGTACTGCGCTTTTTGCCTTTGTAGTTGAGGCCGTTGCGGATAGACCCCATAGTCACAGATGCCAGTTTATCGCCATCAACACGGTACACTACAGCGCTATCACGAATAGTATCTAGGTTAAAGCTAAACATTGGGCGGCCATCATCAAGGCGCAGGTCGGCCAACGCTGAAATACCACTTAGCACCGCAGTAGCAAGCTCTTCGTTGAGATTTATGTCGCCGTCATTAAGGTCAATTTTGTCCTCACGCAATGCCCATCGAGTAACAGCGTCCAAGTCAACATTAAGTGGTTTACCCGATTCATTGTCACGTACCATAAGGCCGCGATCACTTCGCTTCTCACCTGAACGTGCGCGAGCTGACCTGTATAGCTTGTTGTTCGCGAACGAATTACGCGCCGCCGAAGCTAGGCGCTCACTAGGTGTCATTTTCACTTCACCAATTGTCGCCTCTTTGGGCATAATCCCTGTCTTTTCTAACAGCTTGCCAAACGCTTCTAAATCATCGTTCTCCAAGTGCTCTTTGAGTCGGTTAACCGTGCCTTTCGACAAGTGGCGAGTATCTGGGCGTTTTTCTTGGTCGCCATAGGTGAACAATGGTTTGTTCGTATCGAACTGGTCAAACTGGTTGTCCTTGGTCGTTTTCTGGTTATCAATAGCCTTGCGCTTGCGGGTTCGCTTAGGCAGGCGGTCTCCGAGGGCTGCTTCGCGCTCTGTAGGTTTTACAGTTTCGCGCATGAACTTAACAAGAGCCGCGTTATTCATACCCTTGATTTTCTTTAGCTCTTTATAGACACGCTCGGCCATTTGCGTTCTGCGGGTGTAGTTGGCCGCAACCTCTAGGTCATTATCGCCGGTGTCCACAACACTCTGAACATCACCAACGTTTCGCTCATCACCGTTCTCATCACGCTCACTGTACGCGACTTGCTGGTCTGTACGCTCACCCATTTCACGTTGAGACTTCGTTGCTGCGGTCTCCTCGTACATAGAATCCACCGCCTTGCGGAACGACTGAATGAACTCGAACTTATCAACACGCGCCTGTAGCTCATCGATTTGCTTAACTATATCTTTATTATCAGCGAACTTAGCGCGCTGTTTTAATGTGTTACGCGCAGTATCGGACAATTTAGACGGATCAACCGCGTCACCATCTTTAACGAACTTACGGTACTGGTCATGCGATTCCAGCAATTTACCCATATCACCATCACTGGCCGTACGTGTTCCAAGCTCTTGCTTAAGATACTCAACCTTGCCCTCAGTGGTGGTCGGCTTCTGCGCTTTCTCCTTCGCCTTGGGTTTATCTGGCTTAGTACCTTCAATGCTGCTATCAACAATCTTGTTCAGTAGAGTAAGCTTGTCGGCCTCAAGCGAACCTGATGACTCGAAGTCATAGTGTTGGCCTACCTCGGCTAGTTGTTTTGCATTCTTAGCCACCTCGACAGCGAATATATCTCTAGCGGCCTGTGTATTCTTGCCTTTGCCCTGAATAACATTTCTGATGCGGACTTTAAGCTTGTCCTTCGCGTTATCCAGCATAGCCATTGCTTCGTCGATTTCTTCTTTGCTTGGCTTGCGGCCTTCTTTGATCCAATCTGGGGCGCTTTTTACGACACCTTTTGGCTTTTCTTTAGGCGCTTCACCTTCTGGAATCTTAACAGTCGGCGCGTTCTCAATTGACTTCTCGACTTGCGCTTCTTTCTTGATACGTTCACGGTTCTTTATTCGGTCGCGTTTGATTTTGCTGTAGTCACGAAACATAGCGCGACCATCGAATTGGTTAGCATTGCGATACACAATGTTATTGAATTCTGGGTTGATAGACCCTAACGCCGCTCTTAACGCGGTATCCGTGCTTTCTTCCTCAGCCTCTGTTAAACGGTTGCGTTCTTGCTCAGTCAGCTTGAGTTTACCATCACGAGACAGACGAACTACTTGCTTAAAGACACGGGCAAGTGCCTCATCACCACGAGCCTTGTCATACCCGCCACTTAGCGGAGTGCTTGCGCCATAGTGACTATCAGCGGCGTAGCGCGCTAATTCCTCATTTGTTAGTGTGCCGTTATCAATAAGCGCTCCTACCTGAGACTCATTAAGCGGCTTACCTTTTGGCTCAAGTATTTCGCGTAGCTCATCGTAGCGGTCACTGCTTAGGTTTGGCACATCACGGGTAGTTAGCGAATCAAATTGGCCTTGGCCTACGACTCCCGTATCATCTGTTTCTACCTTGGCGTTCGGTTTGCTTTTAGGGCGCTTTTTAGCTGCTCGCTCAACACTCTGCTCAAGCGAGTCGTCACTCGAAAATGGAACACCGTCGTCCTCTACTTCCTCAACAGTGTCAGCCCTCCAGCCATCAGCATTTATTTGTTCGCCCTCTGCATCTGCTCCCTGACGAGCTTGGTTGTACTCGCGCATAAAGCCAACAGCATTACCCGCTGTAGATGCGATACCACCCATAGCACCACCGCCGATAACAGCTCGGATACCCGCTTCAACAGCGTCGCGCGTTTCTAGTCTCCACTCATCATCACCTACCTCTGTGGCGATAATCTCATCAGTTATAACTTGCGCCGTTTCAGTAATGCCCTCCGCCGCAGCACCGATTGCCGTAGTGCCTAAAACATCTTTTAAACGCTTGGTAACAGACGGCTTCGATAGCGCATCCATCACTGGTTTTGCAGCCTCATCAGACAGGCCAGTAGCTTTGAGCGATTTACCAAGCACAGCAACGAAAGGCAGTGCATTTAGCGCAGCGCCAGCAGCACCCGATAGCGTCGCGGCCTCTGTGTGCTCACCCTCACCTGTGCTGTCCAAACGGTTCTCCATAGCACCCGCAGACTGTACGAACCCAGATAACGCGGGGCCAGCGTATAGGCCAGCTTTCGCACCTTTCATGAGCGCTCGACCAGCGGTAGCTCGCATAGCCCCCATTAGCCCGACACCCGCAGCAGCACCTGCACCACCTGACACTGCACCGACTGCCACAGTGCCCGCAGTAGCTAACGCATCGACTATAAGACCAGGGGCGGCCTCGCCTAGAGTTTCGACCACATAGTCTAAAGCATCACTAAAGCCCTCAACCTTGTCTACAGACTCGAATTTACGCTTATTAAGAGCCGCATCAACACCGTGCCTACGCGCAATCTCCCGACCCTCGGCAGCCCATTCCTCATTGCCGACCATTTCACCGATATAGTTAAGCGCGCCACCTAGCGCCGCTTTTGTTTCATCAGTACCACGGTCAAATGCACGTTCAAACGTTGAGCGTCGGTCGTACACTTTAGACTCTAAAACCGCATTTTCCCACGGCCTGAACTCATCGTTGCTCTCACGGATTTTCTGGCCTACTGCGTTCATCTTCTCGTCACTTGACGGAGCATAGCCCAACGCTCGACGGGCAATGCCAAGCATTTCAGCCTGCGTGGCATCGACACTTCTATCTGGTGCAGCCGCACCCGACTCAACCATGCGCGACGCAATGTCATTGCCATTCTTATCATACATACGTGACAGTGGGCGCTTGTACCGTCCTCGTTCATTGCCTTTTACAACGTAGCCACCTTCATCAAGCACACCCTGCGTTACGGCCTGCGCGTCACTTGCGTTTGGGTGGTCGTCATTACGCCAATCATGCGGCTTTTCCACAGTGTTAAAGCCCTCGAAACGCGCATCTTTTGGCTCACCGATACCGCCACTATCGCCATCCCGTAGCTCAACATCATCAATTGCGTCCTCTGGTTTGTTCTTGGCAAAGTCTCCTCTACGCTCGCCCCTTCGGATCAACTCATCTATGAAATCACTCATACTTATAAAAAAATCCCTAACACAATTAAGTGATAGGGATTTTAACATTATTACTACTATGATTTTTAGTAGTGTTACTAATTTTTATAAAGGTACGTTTCCTTAAATAGCTCGTCGAAATCGCGTTGGGCTGCTTCATTCCACTGGCCGCCCTTTTGCTCGAACTCCGCACGATCCTCGTTGTACCTGTCGTTATAAACGTCTCTGACTTCACTAACGCCAAGTCCTGAGTACGCGCTAACAGCTTTGATTGTATTAGCCGTTTCGGGCTTATACTTAGCCTCAACCGCTGTTATGTAGGGCGTAACGCTCATCACCGTTAACTCAGCATTTGGCTCAGCACGAAGATAAGACTCAATACCATGCGACCACATTGCGGCAAATTCTGGCGTACTCATAGCCTCAACACTGTAGCGGCCATTAGCCATAAAGCGGTCAGCAAGGATATTAATTTGTGACTCAAGCCCTTTGATTTGCGCAGGTTTGTAGCCTCGAATGCTACCAATATAACCAGCGACCGACGCGCCAACATCACCGAGGTACTTACGTGTGTCTTTAAGCGCTTTTTGCTGTGACTCTACATTGGTGGTTGTAGCTTTTGCCGCCGCCACTTGAGCGTTAAGCAGCTCTTTACGCGCCTTAATTACCTTAGCGTTAGCGTTCGCCTGCACCTCATAAATATCGGCTCTGTGCTTCTCAATATCATGCGTACTGAAACGCATATCGCCCGTATCCATGTAGTTACGCATTTGCTTTTCGTTGATATTACCCGTTAGATACAGCTCGCCGACAACAGCTGCGCGCTTGCGCTTAGCCGCATACTTGTCCTTAATGGCCTGCATCTTCTGCTCAACGTCCTCAACCTGTGCAATTGGCTCTAGGGCGCGATTCACCTTTGGCAGTGCTTCACCTGATTGGTCAATCGCTTCCTTAGTCTTGGCTAAGTCCTCAGCTCCCTCGGGAGTGCTAACCTTATTGCTCGGCGTAACTTTCGCAACATCACCCTTAAACGATGCCCTCGCAGAGTCACCGTGCGCCTTTTTACCGAAAGCTTTTTCCAGCGCAGCAACACGGCCACTAACACCAGCTAAACGACGAGTGCCCTCGCGCTTAGCCTCATTCGCGGCCTCTTGCCTCGCAGCTGAACGATTGAGGTTTTCTTCAGTAGGAACATCCTCATCCGGTGAAACCTGCTTATCCTGCGCAACATTTAGCAAACCTTGCTGCTTGAGGTTTTCCTTAAACTCATCGCGTGAAGCCTCGCGCACAACACCGTTCTCGTCCGCAGTAAAACTCGCGCGTACATAAGCTGCATGGTGCTCAGGGGCTATGCCGTTTTGTTCCGCGACCTCAATACTTTTAGCAGCGTGAGCCTGTAGGCGACTTAAATCTTCCTCCTTGGCTCGCAAAGGCGTACTCGTGTTGTCGTTTGGGTTTACGGTTAATGGCGCTCGTTCGCCGTTAGACTTAAGCACACCAAACGACACCGTACCATCACCATTGCTGGCTACTTCTATGTCGCCGCCATCGCGCGTTAACGCACGATTAAACCTGTTCAGCTCCGCCCGTTCCTGCTCGTCAATTGAAGCCGTAACATCATCAACATAGCCTTGTCGTGCGTCCCTTAATCGCTGGCGCTCATCAGCTATTCTTTGGCGCTCAGCCTCTTTGTGGTCGTACTCGCTCATCTGGCGCTCAAACAAGGCACTACTGCGCTCATCAGCTAGTCGCTGGCGTCGCATGTTCTCTGCGTCTAAGCGTTCTTGTCGCTCACGCTGGTACTCACGTTCTTCGCGTCTTTCCGCATATTGTGCATACTGGCCTATCGCATTAATAATAGCCGAACCATCACGCATTCCATAACCTGCCATTTTAACCTCCTATCATTCCGCCTGCTGCGCTACCAATTGACGCACCCGCAGCCGCACCCGCTGGGCCACCAAATACCCCGCCAATTACACCACCGGCCACGGCACCAACTTGTGACATGAAGCCACCTTTAGCCGCTTTGTAGGCCGCATCACGCTGCTCTTTAGCTTGGTATGCTTGCGACATTGAAGCCGTACCAGATGACTGTAACTGCTCACTGATAGACATAAGTTGCGTACGAGCCGCCTGCTGCTTAACGCGCTGGTCCTCATACGCCTGCGTCATGGTGGCCGAACGTGAAGCCGCAACAGTACGGTTTTGACCTCGATTGATCGCATTACGCTGCGAAGCAAGCTGACCTCCCATGCTGTAGCCCAATTGTCTATTCGCTACCTCAGTTGTTTTAGCATTTAAGTTCTCGCTGAGTGACCTTGACCTATCAACAATCGATGTACTCTCACTCTCGGCTAGTAAGTCGTTAATGATAGGTAGCGTATTTTGCTCATAATCCGTGATTTGGTTCTGATACATACGCTCAAGCTCAGCCTCATAATCAAGCTCCGAAGCAGCCGCCGTTTTCGCCTTGTTGATCATATTATTGACCACCGAAGCTGTAGACGACTGCGATATGCTGCTCATGCTCCAAGGTAAACCAGAATATTGGGTATTGTTCGAGCTGGCGTCGCTAGTAGTTGTTGCCATTATTCTAACGCTCCTAAAATATCCGCGACACTTGCGTTAGCGTCATTCCCCGACGTTTTGCCTTTATCGCTTTTACCACTCTTTTCGGAATCCGTGCCGTACATGTAAACCTGCGCGCCTGCGCCAATCAAATCAAAGACTGCTTGTTTTTTCTTGTTGTCCTCAACGAAGTCACTCATTGAACGCTGATGGCCTTCTGCCCCCATGCTACGGGCAACTCGCTCCGTGCTTGACGTATCACGGCGGACAATATCGCCCTCTGCATCATAAGAACGCCCACCTTTACCCGTCGCTGCGATACCCGCAGACTTAACATCAACACCGCCATCTACAGTCTTGTATGAACCCTGTCGACGGCTCTGCTGTAGACGTTCCTTGCTGACTTTAGCAGACTCTGCACCCACACGAGCCATAAGCTGCGAGCGGTTGTCACGTCTATTTGAGGCCATGAACGAATCTCGTGTAGCCTCTTTAACTTTTGAACCCTCGTCAAACATTCTTGACGCTAGCTCGACCTGTAATTTTTCACCTTCTGATGTTTTAGGCTTATCAGGGCTAGACATTAAAGCTCCTTCACATACGTTACAGACTCAACATTAAAACCGACCTGCTCCGCCACCTTCGACCAGCCCTTACGCGGGCTCGTGAACGTGAACTTCTTGCACCCCAGCTCTTTTAGGTAAGCCGATACACTTGTCATTATCTCCGACCAATCACTAACATGGCCGCTCATTGCTGCGGCGCACAACACATGCGCTTTGCCCTCTTCCCATTGGGCTATAAAAAACGAGTCCTCACCTACTAGGTGGAGTGTTGCAGCTCGGATCTTAAGGAGGCGCTTAACCTCCTCCACTGGGTATCCGCCGAAACAACGATAGAGCCGTTCGATATACGGCTCTATCGTAGGGAACACCAATTCAATATCGTCAACTGCAAAAGGGTCAGTTACCATGCGAAACTCTTATTAAATCTCACCGAACGCTTTGGCCTGCTTCGGTCGTCTCTCGCCTCACGTTTGGCCTTAGCTATACCTTCGCGGAAATGCGCTTCATACGTTGCAGCAGCACGCGGATTCGACCACTCTTTTTCAGGCATAGAAAGCAGACGGGCAATCGCACCACGACGGATTACATCAAACCATTTGTCGCCTAGTGAGTCAGGTACGCTGTCGATATTACGGTTGGGCTGCACGACAACCGACACCTCAAGCGTACCTTCCTCGAATGCGTCTAACAGGATTCTGTTACCACTGTGCGCAAAGCAACCTATGCGCCTTGCGGGCATTAACCTATGAGGTAGCTCACTTACGAGCTTATAGCGCCCTTCTCGGTCAGCTGGTTCGAAATAAGCGTACTTCGTAGCAGCGACATACGTTTCATCAGGCATGCCCTCAAGAGGCGCGTTGTCATCAACAAGCGCTATACGCTCTGTATGCAGCCATGCCTCCGAAGCTCGGAAGAACTCTTGAATGGCGTACCTAACTTGACGAGCCACTGTAGAATCCAGCGGCTCGGGTACGTCCATTCTGATGCTATCAACCCATTCTTGAACGTACGCCATGTTACGCCCCTATTGGGTCACGGGTCTTGGCGTTGTCATTCTCCATGCTTGCTTGAGTGTCACCAATCTGAGACACAAACACGTTGTAGTAGTTTTGTGCCCGAGCCTGCATAGACTCCGACTCAGTGAACTTAGCGAACGCACGGTGAAGAATGTAGTTAGCCACACACGCCGCATACATTGACGGTAGCGGGAATGGGTCGGTTAGCGATTCCACCTCATTTGGCGTTGTGCCAGTAACCATCAACAAGCTACCTGTGCCGTCAGCAGGTGGGTACACGTAGAATGAGCGTGGGTCTGTCAGGCTAACACTGTATCGAAATACGGTGTCAGTCTTGCTGCCCGCCATCCAATTAGGGTCCTCATTATCCAACGTAGAGCGCTCGACGTGGCGAACCGCACGGCCTTCTTCGCCGTTTTTCATGTTGCAGATAACCTCAAGCACACGTGACGCACCTAGCGTTGCCACACTCTGTTTTGAGCCAGCTTGGAGCTGAAACGAGCCTGTAGTGCTACACGCTTCTGGGCGAACTCTCGCGACCTCAGCACATGCCTCGTTGAACCATTGGATCAACTCTGGGTCACGCCACTGTACGCCGCCTTCGTCAATGTCTCGTAGAAGGACACGGACGCGATTTGTTAGTATTGTTCCTACGGTTAACATGACAATATGCCTCTATTACTTACCAGCCGCTTTGTTTGCCGCGCGTGTCGCAGCCGCTTTCTTTGCAGCTTCACTTGCTTTTGCCTTGCGAGCCGCTTCTTCTAGCGCCGCTGCTTGCTCCTCAGCCGCTTTCGCTTCTTCTTTGGCCTTTGCCTCAGCTTTGGCTTTTTCTTCCGCTAGAATCGCTGCCTCGCGCTCTGCTTGCAGCTCAATATCTTCCAACGGAACTAAGCCAGCACGGATAGCTGCATCTTCAAGGTGCGCTGGAACATCACGAGTTTGACCCGATTTAACAAGTAGCACGTGGCCGCCAATCGGGGCTGTTACTCGGATTGTTTGGCGTGTAAAATTTTTAACTTTCATTTGTAATTCTCTTGCATATGTAAGGGAGTGGTCGACTCACTCCCTTAACCCAACTTAGATAGCGAAGTCGATACGTAAAACACCGTAGTCTTGCTTAACATTGCGGTCCGCTGATTTCTTAGCGTCCTTGAACTGCATTTTCTTCATACCGAAGATTTTGCCGTAAGCAATACCGTAGTTGTTACCGTAGTCGAAGTGATCACGCTCATCCCAAGACGCAGTATCTAGGTCAATGAAACCTAGCGCCTGAGCACCACATAACAGACCCATACAGCCGTCAACAGTACCGTCAACACCCCATTTAGAGCCACTATCTGCACCTAAAGTAGTTGGTACATGGCGGAACTCGTGGATGTGTAGGCCGTCAACAATGTAAGACTCACCACCCGCAAATAGCGTATTGCTATCACCGCGAACACCTGCATGACGTGCGTTCTCTTTGAAGTCTGGGTCTAGCTTCAACGTCGCTAATGCCATTGGGTGTAAGAATAAGTGGTACACCTCTGAACCGCCGTTACCACGGATACCACGAATATAGCGAGTCTTAGCAATCGCTTGTAAACGTACGATGTGGTCATAGCCCAGCTTGTCGTCAGCAGTGATTGCAGTAGTATCTGCATCAACTACCTTGCCGCCCTTAAGACACATTAGGTGGCGCTCAGAAGTTGGTGCTAAACCACCTGCCGTGTTGAACGCTAAGTCTGAAAGGTTGTCGTCATTCGCACCCTGACCAGGACGTACTCGGCCATCGTTAGTTTGCGCGAAGTCTAAGCCCGCTAATTGTAGGAACGTCATTTGGTCCATACGGTCTGATAGCCAGTAAGCTAGCTGGTCACGAGCTTGTTCACGGAAGTTAACAACCGTTTTTTGGTCGTTTAATTTACCGGTGTTTTTAACCGCGTTACGAAGTTGGTCAACCTCAACCTTATCTTGGTGAGCTGTTAGCGTTGCCTCGTTTCCGGTTAATTCGTTGTCACCAACGATACCGTCACCGTGCATATCTGGTACTAATGTCACAATCGCTTCTGTACCGCGCTCTGACTTAGTTAGCTCGGTAATGCGTTGAATCATTGCGTTCTGGCCTGAACCCATGAACTTCGACACGAACATTTTTTCACGTGCCTGATGCCACGTATCACGTGACCATACTTTTTTAGCGTCGTCGTCTAACGCTGAGAAATTAGTCTTTGCCATTTAAAGCATACCCTTCGTTAGTCCCTGAGCCGTTGGCTTTGTCGCGAAACGACTAACAGTGGACTTATTAAATCCAAATGTTTTGAGTCGTCCCGTAACGTGGGTCTATCGAAATGAATGCACGGCATAACTGAGCTGTGGGGCAGGATTGATTGACAAGGTATCACCTTGGATAACAGTAATTATAGCAATTACTAATATATAATGTAAACAGTAACACTGTTAAAACGAACTGTGATTAAAGCTCGCGTCTGCTACCATAGTTGCGGGGGAGCATCATTAAATTACAAGGGGGTAATGACAGTGCCGCAGGGAAAAGGGAAAACAATACCTTCCGACATAGACGCACTTGCTAAAAGCTTTAACACCCTAGAGCAATCTAGGGCTAAACGACAAGCAAGGAAAAAGCGTTCTGAGAGGGACAAAAAAGCCGACGATTAAGTCGGCTTTTTGCTGCTAGGCCACAAGTCCAATGACGGACACTACCAGAGCTAGAATGAACACCACGGCAATCATGCACCCCGAGAGTATTGAGCCTATGATGACTCGCTTAGGGTAACTATCGACCGATGGGTCTAAATAGCGGACAATCAGTGGTGCCGCTATAAAGATCCAAATGTAGGTCAGCCACAGGGTCTCGTTTGGCTCGACCATCACTCTACGTAGTCTCCTCTTGCACGAGCTTTAGCTTCAGCACTAAGACCTGCAAACTCGTCGTCTGACATGCGTGAAATATCAATATCAGGGCGACTATTGCCACCACCTGTGCCCGACAGCTTGCCACGCTCTTTCTTGGCCGCAGCTAGCTTGGCCTTAGTGTTAGTTTTCTTCGTAGGCTTAGCCATATCTGCTTTAGGTTTAGCTGTACGGTCAACTAAATCATTTTCAAGGGCAACTAAGCGAACTGACTTCTTAAGCGCTTCGGCTGGCGATAGACCACGATCAACGTACAGGTCACGCATTTCCACCACTTCTTCAATCAGACCTTCGTCCGCCTCGTCACCAGCGCTATCAAGCTCTGGGTACTTTTCAGCTAACGCCTGCGCCGTTTGTTGCAACTCAGACATTGCACGGTCTTGGTTAAGCTCATTTCGTACGCGTTCTGATACTTCTTGCTCAGCTTTGGCCTGTATCGCTTGAGTTTGGCTAGCCATCATTTTGCCGAATAACTCGAAAGCCTTATCAGTCTCGCCGTCAAGCATAGCCTCCTGCATACCCTCAAACTCCTCGCGGGTGAAACCAACAGGATCAGCTTGCTGTTCGCCTTGCGATTCTTGGCTACCAGCGCCCTTCAACGCGTCGATCTCTGTACGGAGGCTTTGTACTACAGACTCAAGATTGCGGCGTTTCTCAATCTCCTTGTTTAGTCGTTCGAGTGGTACACGTCGGCCTTTAGCGCCCTTAGAAGGCTTTTCAGCAGGCTCTTCCTCCTCGCCTTCAGCACCATCCACATCACCCTCGCCCTCTGACTCAGACTCAGACTCATCTTCATCTCCGTCCGATTCTTCTTCATCTTCATCCGATTCTTCTTCAAGCTCGCTTGATTCTTCGTCATCGTCCTCAAGCTCATCAACAACGTCGTCCGCAGGGGCTTCATCGTCCTCAACGAAGTCGCCACGCTCCTCTGGCGTAGGTGGCGTGTAATCATCAAGAATTGCCGATGTTGCGTTAAGTCCATCAAGGTTACGGTTTGCAGCCATTATTAGTCACCTCTGTTATTATTTTTATTAGTGTTACTGTTATCTTTATTCGACGCATTATACGCCATATCCATAGATTTCATAGCGATTTGGCTAGAAATACGCTTATCGTTCATAGCATTCTGATTCTGATGGCCTCTAGCCGCCAGAGCAATGCGAAGTGATAGCTCCTGCTCTTTGGCCACACGTTCTTGTTCGAGTCGTCGTAGCTCCATTTGCGCTTGGTTGAAGCCACTTAGCGAGTCAGTCTTAGCCATTTTCTCTTTAGCCGTCGCCAGTGCCACATCAATATCTGCATCAACTTTTTCAAGCTCTTTACGCAGCATGTTGATTTGGTGCTGTATCTGCATCTGTTCAAGCGCTGCTTGTTCTTCGCTCGGCTCACCGAAGCCCTGGCTTTCTTTAAGGAACTCGGCAATTTCACCACGTTTAGTAAGGTTCGAGTGCTGGACAATAACATGGTCTGGGATAGCAACGCCCATTTCACGCAAGCGCAACGCTTCCTCAAACTCTTGGTCGGCCATTGTACCGCCCGAAGGTCTAAAGCTTACCTCAACGTCATAATCGCCAATGGTCACATCATTGATTATGTTCCCGTCCTCATCTGGCACATTAATGCCGACCTCCTCCGTGCGCTCCTCGCCCTGAAGGATACTGCTACCCGTCACTTTAAAGTAGCGAGTCTCACTGTAGAAGTCTTGAACCAGCTCAAGCACCTTACGGCCAACCATACGGCGGGCACGTTTAAGGTTACTCACGATTACCGACACCTGAATCTGACCACGACTTACAGCGGCCTCCTGCGCACGGCCTGACTGGTCAGCACGAGCCGTACCAAGCATTGACGCATTAACCGATGATATCTCACGGATAGTTGCAGCGGCCTTCTGTGAGATACGGTCGATGCCCGTTGGTATCTGGTTCGGCTGAATCTTATCCGGCTTCTCATACCCACGTTTGTACTGTAGCACTAGGCCAGTTTCAGCACCGCGTTCCTCTAAGTCCTCAGCGTCCATATCGACCAGTGAGTCCTCCTGCACCACCCAGCCACTGTTAGCCGTCGTGTTAACAATGTGCAACTCTTGCGAGCTGGTCTTGTTCAGTAGGTTCTGTGGGTCGATTAGATTATCTACAGGGCCAAACGGATTACCTCGGCGGAAGTACGGGAAGAAAGGCACGATAGTAAATGAGCGGTAGATAGACCAATCATCATGCAGCAGAATGTCATCCGCTGTAACAGTCATTCGCACTCGGCGACCTTTACGCTTAATTAGCTCAAGGCCATACTGCTCTGCGAACGCCTCCATTTCTTCTTTATCAGTGCCAAACGGTACAGGTCGCATGTTACCCGTAGTCATATCGACAAAGTGGTACTGCTCATCTACCTCAAAGTGCTGGCGCTCAATAACGCGAACACGTCTTAGCTGACGGCTGTCCTTCTCGTCCATCGTTGTCGTGCGGCTTGTGCCACCAAACGTGCCTTCAAAGTATTCGAAGTTATCGTCCGTGTTATAGCTGCTAGTATCAACTAGGCGCTCTAAGCCCTCGACCTTCTCCCAGCCATATGAAGCACCAATCTCGTCAAGCGTTAGCCAACGTGAGATAAACACCTCGTTCCATGTAGACGGGTCTGCGCTTTTAGCCTCACTATCAGGGATAACGTCAATAGGGTCCTCAGACGTGATAACAACCTCACCTTGCAGGTTCTTCTCGAAACTCATGCGAACGTCATAGTACCCACGGCCTGTGATTAGGCCATCAGCAAACACATCTTCTTCGGTATCGTCGAAGTGCGTTACCGCAAGAATACTGCGGGTGATGGCATTAAGCGCGAACGCAGTGCCCTCATCGCCGTAGTCACGCGGTCGGTAGACAACTTCAACCTTACGCTCAAGCTGCTCACCTATGATGGCGTTCACCGTTGATAAGATCATATTAAGCGTCAAGGCTGGTCGGCCTTCACGGTCTAGGCGGGCTTTATCCTCTTTGTTCCACTGATCACCTGCGTAAAAGTTGTTGTTACGCACAGCGCGTTTGATAAAGTCCTTATGCTTGGTGTTGTTCGCTTCCTCAAATCGGGTCTGATTATCACGAGCAACAACCCTCGGGTCTCTTTTCTTATTTCTACTCATTCACGGTCCAACCTATCGGTTAGTCGGTCAATTGCGTTAGTAAGCGCTGTGAGCGTTGTATCCAGCTTCGCACTGTCAATTTCGAGTGTGCGGATACTTGTCGCGTTGAGTTTCAGCTCCTCTTTGATGGGTAGTATGACTAGCTTATGCCACAAGCCAATCACGGCCACAAAAAGCGAGCCTAACGCGATTATCTGTTTTATAGTTTCAGCGTCCAAGTTTCACGACCTGTTGTTGTTATTATTATTTACTGTTAGCCAATAATAACAGTAGCACTGTTAATTCTCAATAAACGCTAAGCAGCCATACCGCTTTTATGACGGCCTCTAGTGCCGCCGCCAAACTTACGCAATTTGTCCTTAAACGACTTTTTAGGCTTGGGCTTCTTCTCGTTACGAATACCAAATAGCATGAGCATTTGACCAATCCAAGCCAACGCATCCACTTGGTCATCATTAGCGCCTAACGGGAACTTAAGTAGCTCGTTCTGTAGCGAACTCATCCACGGTGTCGACTCTATGGTAGGGAAAATAACCTTGCCCTGTTCCATACGACCCTGTATCGGCCTAGCACGTGTACCTTTGTCTGCGCCGCGTGTTCTAAGCTTCTCGTAGCGAAGTGAGATACCACGTTCCTGCTCGGCCTTTTGAATGAACGGCTCTAGCGTTAGCTCAATCTGGCCTGTCTCGATACCAAACAGCTCAGGGTTATACTTCGTCTGAATCTCAAACATACGGTCAATGATACCCAACGAGTTCCATCGGCCACGTATCAGGTCAACAATCCAAATATTCTGCTTACGGTCGATACCGACTACCACAAACACACTGTAGTCAGCCGTTTGCTTTGTAGAGATAGCCAAATCAGCCGCTGCATACAGACGCATGTCCTCCAACGGTGGTAGCTCGCCAATCTTGTAGTAGCGGAACATATCACGCGTGAAGAAGTCACCGTCCTCAGACACTGGCCTTTGCTGGTAAAGCGCCTCCCAATCTCGCGGTATCATGGCACGTTTTATACGACGTAGCGCGGGTAACGGATAGCGTTCCTCGTGTAGCGCCTCGCCCTTCTTACGGTACTTTTCGTCCTGTGTCGCGATAGCTGGGTACTCAACCAAATCCCATTGGTCTACGTCCTCTGGGATAGGTTCGCCCTTCTCCTCAGCCTCTTTTTTCGCTTCCTCAAATACGTTTAACAGCCAACCCGCAAGGTCATCATCGTGCCAGCGAGTCTGAATTATCAGCACACCACCCCCTGGTGCAAGACGCGTGTAGAATGCCGATGAGTACCAATCTTTTACCTTTTGGCGGGTAACTTCCGACTCAGCTTCTTCACGGTTTTTTACGGGATCGTCAATGATACCTAAGTGCGCACCACGACCCGTTATCGGACCACCTACACCCGCCGCAGTGAAGCCACCACCTTCTGTAGTCATCCACTTTTTAACGCTCTTGGTGTCTGGCGATAGACGTGTTTTGAATGCTGCCTTGAACTTGTCGGTGTCCAGTAGGTCACGACACTTACGGCTAAAGTCCTCTGCTAAGTCGCCCGAGTACGAACAGGTGATAACCTCATGCGTAGGGTTACGGCCTAAGTACCAGCTAGGGAATGTTTTAGAGCCTATTTCCGACTTACCGTGTCGCGGTGGCATCGTAATCATCAGCCGTGGCGATAGGCCGTTCTCAATGTCCTGCGCGAATTTCTCAAGCCGCATACAAATATCGGCATGAACCCAGCCGGGCATGTAAGCGTCATTATGCCGCTTAATGAAGGGTAAAAGACGACGACGAACCAGCTCACGTTCAGCAAGCTCTTTCCTAGCCTCAAGCTCTACGTTAAACGCCTCTATTTCTTCCTCTCTGACGCGTTTGAACTCATGTTCGATTCGTTGCACTGACTCTTTGTTAGATGGCCTCACAAACGTTCCCAGCTGCTTTGCGCAACTTAGGCAGTGTTTTTGGTCATACATTTCAAAGTGAGGAACAGTGCGTAAACATTCATGGCAATGCTCAGTCCTCATCGTGCGCCACCTTATACTCATCAGGCGACAATTGAATATCTTGTCCAGCCATTTTGAGTAGTTGCTCATCGTCCATAGTTTCCATCTGGCTACGGTTAGTGATGTTAACTTCGACTTTTTCAGGTGTTGCTAGGCCATGCAGCTTAACGAGCGAATCCACCGCACGTATTTCTTCCATCGCTGTCGCTGACTTGGCATGCGCCTCAAGATATAGGGCTGTTGCGTCGTCCTTGGTGAACTCAATAGCCCCCGCTTGGACTGCAACTTGCCTTTGCATTTCGCGCATGTAAGAGATTGCTAGGTTTATGTCCTCACGTTCAGATAGCTCAGCCACCGCCCTTGCTGGGTACTTATAGCCAGCCGCACGAGCCGCCGCAGAAGGATTGATCCCCTGAGTGCGGCGTTGAACGTAGGTTTCTTCTTGTGCTGTTAGGCGGGCAATGCCAAGCGACGCATAACTCCCGCTAAGCGTTGATAGTGAATATTCCCCCGACATTTACTCACTCCAAACTAACGTGTTGTCACCAACAAGTTCCCACTGAGCAATATCAATATCGAAAGGTTCACGTACGAGGATACGCACTGAGCTGTAGTCAACGCCACCCATACGGCACTCGCCGACGTACGCTACGTTAGGCGCATGTTTCAAGTTAAGCGTGTCAATCGCCGTCCCAGCGAACATGCCTAGCGGGATAACGAGTTTAAATTCTTGGGGGTTGCTTCGTGGCGTAACCACGTACTTGGTCTCAAGTTCACTGGCAGTGTTCATAAGCTCTACGGCGGTGTTACGCAACGATTCAACAAGGGCATTTGTTTTCATTATTATTAGCCTCACTGTTATTTTTCCTAATAGTAACACTGTTAAGTTTTACAGCAAAAAAATTAGAAAAAAATATGGGCAAATCCCCCTGTGAAGCCCCTCCCCCCTTGTTTGTTTTTTGTCCTAGGTCGAAGGCCGCGTTTTCTGTGTCTGTGGTTGGTTGTTCATATGTATGTGCTTTCTCTCAGAAGGCGCGGTCGGTTCGGATCGAGTTTGATTCGAGTCATTCATAAATCGGGACATTGAACCTACTTAGGAGTCCCAACAACATAAAAGGTAAACATTATGAAAAACGTACTTATCTCTAACGCAGACACTAAAGGTTTCACAGCTAACGGCCAAGCAGCGCTAAGCATGTCAACCTCAGAGCTAACGAAACAAGCAGTGCTAGCAATAGATGAGCTATCAACAGTATACGGCCACCGTACGAACTATGTGGTACGTGGTATCGCATGGGCTATCAAGTCAGAGTTAAACAAGATGGTGCGCCAAGCGGACAACACTATCGCAACGTCAATGGCACTGGCAATCAAGGACGCAGACAGCGAGAGAATACGCAAGATGAGCAGCGCAGTGACCAGCGTGGCTGATTGGGCTGAGGAGCTGTTCAAACAGTATCAAGGACATGCTCAAGTGCTTAGTACGCTTGGCGACTACGTGTTCGAGCTTCATCCATTCCAACGTGCTATCGAGGCTACGTTCGAGGTTAACAACGACCTTGATGATGGCTTCTTAGAAGATGGAGAGCTTAACGACCTTGCAGACCTTGGCTTCTACGAGGAGGACGATGAGGCCGCAGAATGGCTGGCAGAGAATGAGCTAGTGCATGATATGCAGCAACACGACCTACGCAAGCAAAAGGTCAACGTAGCACAAGCGATGGATAGCGAACGCAAGGTTGTGTACGAGGACGTGAGCAAAGAGGAGTGGATTGATGACCGCCTACACAGAACACCTGACGAGTGGACACAAGGCGCTCAATACGGTGCTTGGGCAATCATGAAGCAACTACGTGGTAAAGCCATTGCGGATAAAAACTACGGGCTTGTGGTTGAACACATCGGTGATATGCCAGAAAAGAGCATACCATTCGCTACCAAGTGCATGCGCAAGGCCATCGACTTCTCAAACAAAATCGAACGCCTTGAGGGTAGAAAGCAATACGTACTCGACCAAATACACAAAATGGATAACACAAGCGAGGAGCTAACAATCGCTGCAATGTCTAACGCAGTTCGCGACGACGAAGTTACAGAGGTTGATAAGCTACTACGTGAGACACGTATCGTACACGCCTACCTAGAGCACTACGCAGCAGAGTTCCGCAAGTTGCTAGACCTTGTAGAGCTAGACACGCCAGTTCGCGTCTACTCATCATACATGACCTTCGACCCTATCGAGTTCCTAGTGGCGCAGATGGTTAAGAAGGCTGGCTACACAGGAACACGCGTTAGTCCACGCAAGCAAGCTGAGTTCCAAGCTGACGCATACCGACTGCTGGGCAACCCAACAACAATCGAGTCATTCACAACTGACGACGGTGTTGAGTTCTGGGGTGTTCATTTCACACAAGGTAGCGAGAAGAAGCTGGCCGAGGCTGCTAAAGAGATAAGCAAAGTACGCGCAATCCAATACCGCCAAGACGAGTTGGCTGCAAGAGCTGCGAAGCTTGAGAAGCTAACGAAATCAACAGCAATGCGCAATAAAAAGCCTACTAGCCCGTTAGAGCTAGAGGCTATCACAAACAAATTTCTTTTCTAAGATAACTTAGCCAAGAAACTACGAGCAGGGTGCGGGAACACCCTGCTCATTTCTGAAATATAAAAGAGGTAAATATCTATGTCAACCAACACATTATCACTTGATTCATTATTCGACACTGACGACTTATTCGGTAGCGCTGCTGCCTATGAAGCAACACTTAACGCCCTAGATGCACCGGTGGAAACAGAGGAGGAAATAGAAAAAATCCGTATACGCGCCTACAGCGAGGAGTATTACCAATGGATAGGCAAACGTATACCTACACCCGAGAAAAGCCCTGAGATAAATGCTGTGGAGGCGATAGTTGAGTCTGTAGCTGGTACTCACTGTAAAGCATGTAACGGAACAGGTCTGTATCGTATCCACAAGCACAACAAAGACATTCCATGCGCCAAGTGTGCTGGTAAAGGTAAAGTGACGGCTATTGACGAAGCGCGTAGCCGTGCATACGCAGCACGCCGTGCTAAAGGTCTAGCGATGAGCACAAGCCACACTGACTACTTACACTAATAGCTAGTGTGACAGTGAACCCTGGTCTTTAGCCTCTAAAGCCTAGCCTTTCCCTCTAACCCCCTACCGAGTGACCTGCCCTGCTAACACTCACCACCCGCGCCACATGGCCCCAAAGTATGTTGTTCTGTTATCCCCTACATAGTGAGAAGTGAGGAAGGTGAAGAGATTAGACCTTTTGTGTGAGGACGTGAGCAGTGAGGACTTGAGAAGTGAGGACGTGAGGACGTGAGGACGTGAGGATCGTCAAAGGAAAAAGGGCGAGTGTCGGATGGCAGAGGACGAATAGCAGATGTTGGTCATCAATCAGATTCCACGGATAAGACGGTTTGGAGAGTTCGATAGCGCAATGTGGACAGGATTGAATTGCGTTCTGTTTGGAGAATGGGCTGATGTTGGGATTAAGGGAGCTTAGATTTCGCTTACAGACGTTCCACTTAACCTCAACGCTTAGTACGCTAGTACAGCCCGCTACGCTCCTACGCTCGTTCCTCGCTCCGCATGTCCTGCGTCCTGCGTCAAGGTAGATTCCACGACTGACACGAAAGTCCAAGCAATCACCCTTAATCCTGCACATAAGCCGGAGTCGGGTTCCGATGCTGAATTTATTTTTACGGGGGTCTTAGACGACAGAAATTAAGAGGTATCCGAACGACAGAGGCCATTCAACGGGGGGCGCGCACTACTCGACGGTCACTACTCAACACTCATCGAGCAACGAGCAACACTCATCGAGCGACGACCACCGACCGACACACATCACTTAACAGAGACCGACCGCTGCTGAGCGGTTGGCACATAACACAGAGCAACCATTACAGACGGGAGAACACGATGCAACCGATAAACGCTTTACACAGACGACTGCTAGCGAGTGGCTATTCGATACTGGACGGGATAGCGCTGAGCTGGCATGCGATTGGCGACTATGAGTTAGCGACCGACCTAG
This sequence comes from Bermanella sp., assembly GCA_002683575.1. GTDB lineage: Bacteria > Pseudomonadota > Gammaproteobacteria > Pseudomonadales > Oceanobacteraceae > Bermanella. The sequence goes on along the minus strand of NYTP01000134.1, from coordinate 26,613 downwards.
CGCGTGAGTTGGGAGACCTTCGACTTGCGGCGCGATTAAAGCAGCAGGTATTGAACATCACGTATCAATTGAAAGAGATTGAGCGTCACATGCAGATTAACTTACAACGTGCGGCATAGGAGACAGACTGATGGGCATGAGTACACAGGACATGAGACAGCGAGCGGGTACGGCGAGGCTAGCGGCGGAGCAACAACGGGCGGCATGGCAACGGGCGATGAACGAGGGATTACCGGCGAGGGCTAGGCATCACGCGGAGCAGGCTGTGCGATTTGCGAGGGAGTGCAGACAGCTGATGGCGCGGTCGGGTGCTGTATATTGGTAGGCGATGGCGAAAGTTGGAAAGCGAGTGACAGGTAGCGCTTAGTTATCAGCAACTTACGGCACAAAACTTATAATTGTGAGCCTTTGACGACAAATGAGCGGCCTACGGATGGGCGTTCTTTGGCGGTTGTTGGGGGATGGAGGACAGAGGTTGGGGATTGGCAAAAGTGTCCACCTTTTTAGGCCACCTGTCCACCTTTTTTCAGCACTGTCCAAGGGGGTTGGACGCCCGAAAGCAGCACCAGCAAAGGCTTTAGGCCAAAGTGTCCATGTTGTCCAACTTTGTCCATACCTCTTATTATATATTTATTATTAATTAATACTTATTAAAGAGTAATAACAAAAAACTTTCTCTCAATGCTAGGTATCAAAATGTTGGACAACATGGACAAGGTGGACAGCCCCCTGTCGGGCGACGATGCTATATTCTCACACATGCGTCCTAACGGGGTGCGGGGGTTAATGAGCACTCACTCAAAATTAAAAATAAGTGTCCACCTTTATTTTCAAACTTGGACACCACTTTTCTAAAGCTGGACACTTTGTACAAAACGTGAACACAGGTCATACCAGCGTTCAACAAATGACCAGTAACTACTAAATTCTATTCTTTAACGCCCACTGACGGGCAAACACCATAAAACCATAACTTTAGGAGACTGATATGGAACAAGCACAAACTAACATGCAACGCGTAGAGCACGGCGTAGACTTCACGACACTAAAGACAGCGGACAACGACTATTCGAAAGCGGTGTTCATCGACTGTAACTTTGAGGGCATGGACTTGTCGTTCGCCAACTTGAAGGACTCATCATTCATCAACTGTAACTTTAAGGGGGCTGACTTATCCTTTGCCTCAGTGCAGTCGGCCACCTTCCGTCACTCAGACCTGACAGGTGTTAACGTTTACGCCGCCTGTATGTTCAGCGCGAACCTTGAGTCATCAACGTTTGACCCATGCGATGTGAAATCTGTTGACCTACGTGCAGCGAGACTGCCTGCCAACTACTATGTGCTAGACCGCGCGCTGCCAAATGGCGACCCAATCACTGCCCTGTTGACACCGACCGCACTGCGAGTGAACGAAGAAATTGCGGTACACAGCGTATGGGAGGAGCTGGTTGACGAGCACCCTGACGAGAGCTATCGCAAGGAAGTGAAAGCCCTGTTGACCTTCGCACGTACATTAGGCGCACCTTCTGTCGCAGAGCCTGTAGCGCTTGAGGAGGCAGCATGAGTGCAACGGCCTTTCGTCGAACAAGACAGTACCAGCAGCCCTACTTTGATGTTGGTCAATACAAGTTCCAAATCAAAGGCGCGTCATTGAATGGCGCAGGCGACCCAGCGATTAACATGCAAGTCGTAGAGTCATTCGATGGCCGTCGGGTTGGCGTGTACTACTACCGTAACTTTCACCTTAGCGCAGCAACCACCCCTAAGTCGAGAGCCTTGTGGGAGAGAAAATTGGACATGCTTCTTGGGGCTTTAGGCATTCGAGACCTGTCTGATTTAGGTGAGCTTGTCGGGCGTACGGTATTAGTAGAGTTTACGAAATCGGGCTTAGAGCCGCTGCCCAACTTCTTACCGCCGGACAAAGCTGTTCCCTTGTTTACCAACGAGTTACAGGCAGCTTAGACCACTTTATTTTTAACAGTAACACTGTTGACATAGGTTAACAGTGTTTATATTATGCGGCCACTTTTTTAAGCGGAGACACTATGAAATCAAGATACCACCGTCGCGTCGAGCAACGACTTACGCGCACCGTTTTGTCGTGCGCCGCGATAGTAGTATTACTGTTAACCAGCGCGTTAGCATTTGCTACTAAATACTAATAACCACCCTTTAAACACGAGCAAAATAAAAGGACAAACCAATGAAACACATGATAGAGAACCTTGTAGCTATAGCGAAAATCAAGAACGCGATGGAGAAGCACGAGAGCGACCCTAAAGCGCTTGAGAAGATGCCGCTTTATGTACCAATCACCTCAATACTGATGGACGATGCGCACACAATGGACCGCCGAGCGAAAGTGTTAGCAGCGACCGTCACGAGCTTTGTCTCAGAGAGCGCACCCGCCTACAAAGACTTCAAGCCAGAGCATGTAAAAGAGGCTATTTCGGGCGCATTTGACGAAGCAATCAACATTATCAGCCAGCTAAGAGACCGTATTGGAGATGACGAAAGCTTCAAAGCGATTGTGCTGCGCAACTATGAGAACGACTACAAGGACATTGGCGACGAGCCAGAAGATGATGAAGGCGTGACCGTCGAGAAGGTTGACGCGAACCACCCATTACACGCCCTATTCGAGCAACTAGCAACAGAAATTGAAAAAGCAAAGCGCGATACAGACGCTGTTCGCCCTCTGCATTAGAGTACAAAACACGGAGTACCAGTCATGTTTGGAAACAAAGACCAATTAACCAAATTAGAAGAAGCAATCACCGAATTACAAGGCCAAGTGCGAGCTTTAGCACGTAACACCAACAAGGCACACAATCGTATCGACCAAGCCAATCTACGCACGGCGAACATTGAGCACTATACCGGTATGCGTTCGCACAGCTTTGAGAAAGGCGGCCGTATGTGGGATTACATGCAAATCCACAAAGACATAGCCAGTGGCACACGCCCTAAGTCACTGTTCGTTACTAAACATCGTATGGCGCAAGCAGCATAGGAGCAAAACCATGTCACGTTTTTCAAATTACACATTAGAGTCACACGACTTAGAGCGCCTAGAGGTGGCAATCGACCTTTCGAGCATTATTGAAGATGCGGTGGAAGATGGTGACGACATTAGCGAAATCTTACGCGATGTGAGCGACGACAACCAAATGGAGTACGCTATCGACTTCATCGAGCGTCATATTGGCAACCAAAACCTTTACATCATGTTTAACGAGCGCACTCAAGCACACGTTGCTCGGCGCTTTGTAAACACCCTGTCGAACTGCATCACTGGCGATGAGGACGAGACAGAGCAGCAGCGCCAAGCCAACCGTAAGGCACAAATTGACGGGCTTACGATGGGGCTTGAAATGATAACCAAAGAGCTAGCGAATGTGCGCGACTCAGAAGGCTCTACACACGCCGAGCGACTAAAAGCACATGACAGGCTAAAGGCCATACAATCGGCTATCGCTGTTTTAGAATCACTTTAATTAACAGTAACACTAATAATTTAGCGAGTAGTGCGTTGCACTACTCACCCTCTAACCAATACAGGTATTTGACCATGAAAAAACTAAAACTGGGCTTACGCCTTAATGCCTATAACCGTCGCAAGATAGCCCTTGCTGTTGTTAACGCACAGATTGGCGGACGCATAGAGAGCCTTAACCGAGAGCTGGCTGAATTAGGCCGTGACGTGTACGCCGCTCTATTCGATATGTACGGCATAGGTAACTTGTGTGCTGACGGTGAGGACGTATCAACCATTATGGACGGCACACTACCCGTTGCACCTCACATCACTGTTACAAGCGCTGACAAGGCCGACATTATGAACTTGGACTTTGGTGGCGAGAAGCCTATCCCTTACTGCTACCAAATTGGCAACGTGAACGAAACACTGTTTAACGACTTGCCGATGTTCGAAGAGCGCATCATGGGCTTATTCCCTAAGAGTGCCCTTGTTAAACAGCAAGCGGAGGAGATTGAGCTTAAGATGATCAAATACCTTGAGACCCACAAAACGTTACGAACGGCTGTTGAAGAAACGCCAGGGCTCGCTGACATTATTCCTGAAGAATACTGCGAAGAGCAAAAAGAAGGTAAGTCATTAGACAGCATCCTACAAGGTGAAGTGGCATGAGCTGCTTCACTCAAGACGACAAACTAGCTCTGGACGTCATTAAAAAGGCGTTCGAGCTAGACATAATTGTGTTCCTTGATTGGGAGACGTTCTACAAGTCACGTGCGAACAATGGCTCTAAGTCATTTAGCTTGAAGTCGATGACGTACCCTGAGTACATCTATGACCCGCGCTTTCATGAAACTGGCCTAGGGCTGGTTATCGACCTAGACGAACACATTGAGTACGGCCACGGCGGTAAGTTCTACAACATGCAGATGCAGAAGTTGAAAGACGCTCGTGCGGATGGCCTACGTATCGGCCTAGTGGCTCATAACACGGTATTCGACGGTGCAATCTGTAACTGGCGCTATGGGTTAGAGTTCGATTTCTACTTTGACACCATGTTGATGCGTAAGTACCTAGCGGCGCATAGACCGAGCAGTCTAAATGCGTGTGCGAAGGACGAATGGCCTGACGACCCTGCCCTTCGTAAAGGTAACGACCTAGCGGACGTTGACGGTATCAAGTATGAGTACATTAGTGAGGAACAGCACGCGTCACTGGCTAAGTATTGTCGCCAAGACGTTAACCTAATGCGCCGTTTGTTCTTGTCATACATACCGCGCATCGGTCTGGCGAACAGCACAGAGCTACGCGCCATGCACATCACCTTACGCGGGAACATTGAGCCGCAGTTTGATATTCGCCACGACTTGCTTGAGGAAGTTATCGAGGAAGAAAACATCAAAGATGGTGAGGCGGTTGTTGAGGCTATTGAATACTGTTACGAGCAAGGGTTTGATGATATTACACCGAAAACTTTCAGCTCAAATCAGCAGTACGCGACATTGCTTGCGGGTCTTGAACTTCGTGTTCCTAAGAAGATTTCTAAGACGACAGGCCTGCTAACCCCTGCCCTTGGTAAAGGCGACCCTGAGTACATTCGCCTACAGATAGATAACCCTGAGTATGCGGTGCTGTACAAAGCACGTGAGCGTATGAAGTCGACTATCGCCAAGAGCCGTGCAGAGCGAATGATTAGCGTGTCATCCACCTTCCGCAAGCATGGGTTCACTGACGCATGTATGCCGTTTTTCCTTAATTACTACGGGGCGGGACAGACAGGCCGCTGGTCGGGTGGGCAGAAGCTAAACCAGCAGAATAACACTCGTGGTGGTAAGCACCGCTTGTCGATGCTAGCGCCTGATGGCTACCAGATTGGCGTGTGTGACTTATCGAACATTGAGTTACGTGTGAACTTGTGGTTCTGCGGCCAAGAGGACTTGCTGGAAAACTTCCGTAATGACCCGAACTTCGACCTATACAGTGACATTGCGACAGACATATTCAGCTACAAGGTGACGAAGAAAACGCACCCTGACGAGCGTCAAATGGGTAAGGCTGCGGCACTTGGCCTTGGCTTCTCAATGGGTTGGTTTGGCTTCCAGCAGTACCTTGCAAGTGGTCCGCTTGGCATGGAACCGATGTTCAAAGACGATGAGTTTTGTCGCAACGTAAAGAATGCGTATGACGTTAAGCACTACGCGATTAAGGCGATGTGGCACTTCTTGGCGAACACGGTCATGCCGGTGATTGTGAACGGTGGCGAGCTTCGCTTTGGGCCAAACGACTTATACATTGCACGTAAAGACCAAGTGGTTCTGCCGTCTGGTCGCGTTCTACAGTATAGCAACGCACGTTATAAGGGCGAAGAAACGCAATCAGGTGTTTCGATGAAGGTGGTGTTTGACTCTGATAAGTACGACCGCTGGGGCAAGCCTGTTCCTAAATACTTATGGCACGGCCTGCTTATCGAGAACATAGCACAGGCGACAGCACGTGACATTCTTGCCGAGCAGCTTGTGAACGTAGACCGAGAGCTAGATGAGAAGTATCTGGGCTGGGTGATGGGTAGCGTTCACGATGAGCTACTTGCCGCTTTGAAGGAAGGCAACGAGGACGAAGCGTTTTCAATCATGAAGCGCAACATGTCAAAAGCCCCTGAATGGGCTATCGGGCTACCGCTGGCGAATGAAGGCGGTTACGCCAAAGAATATTCTAAGTAACGAACGTTCAAAAGCAAAGGGGACGGGTTTTGATATTTTCCTGTCCCCTTTTTTCACAAACAGATAACAGAGAGACAGAAAATGACAGTACAAGCCATAGCAGACAGCGCAACTAAGATACTTGAGGACATCGTAGCTGTTGCAGAAGCACACAACAAAACTGTGGACGAATTTAATGAAGCGGTTGACCACATTGAAGCTCTACAGGCACAGGTAGACGACATGCAGGCTGTCATTAACGAAAAGAATCGACTGCTTAACAAGCAGAGTGAAGTGATCGACAAAGCTATCGAGCACAAAGAGAAGGACCGAGCTGAGATACAACAATTACGTGCTGAGCTTAAGCTATTGCAACGCCTTGACCCTAAGCGTCTTGAGAAGGTTAACAAGACTCAGAAAGCGAAAATTGCAGAGCTTAAAGCAGACGTTGAAGCGGCTAGAAAGCAGAAGGTTGAGGCAATGAAGAAAGCCACAGACCTAGCGCGTACGATGAAAGCTGAGGGCTTTACACCGTTCTACCAAGACCCTGATACGGGCAATAGCATTCGCGTGATTCCACACATGTACGTAAGCAAGGACAACGAATACAACGGTGTGCCTGATACCCCTGTTCTTGAGTTCCACCATAAAGCGCGTGGAATTACACGACAAGGCGTACTGTTAAAAACAGGTGAAATCAATTGGGCAATGGCTCAAAACTCATCACCTACCGAGATAGATTCACAAATAGCGAAAGACCACATTTTGGATTACTGCAAACGCAACAAAGTGGCGACGAAGTTCATAAAAGAAATTAAGAAGGCGGCATAACGATGGCTAAACCAAATAACTTTGCGACAACTAAACCTACGGTAGTGCTACTAGTGCTACCGGACGACGAGCCTAAAGTGCTCAAAGATGACAACAATGAAGTCATGGTATTCCCTAACCTACGTAAAGCGCAGAAGCACGTAGCGAACAAGGTTGAGCCAGAGTTCCACCCTTTCATTGAGTATGCCAACGAAAAGCCTGTGATGGGTGCTGGCGACCGAGAGGAGACTAACAATCGCCGCTGCTTAAAGTGCAACGAGTTTCTACGCCCTAGCTACCGCCAAACTAAATCGATAATGCCTGACGGTTCAGAGCTGGCCGTTACAGAGCTAGATTGCCCGAAATGCGACTTAGGTGAGTAGCTATGAACAACCATCAAGAGTTTACGAGCGTAACGGCAGACGGCCTGTCATTTATCGGTGTAACGAACCCAACGCTTTTTGAAGGCTTTGACCCAAAGCTAACGCCATCCGACCTTGTTGAGTATGCAGGTCTTATCCCGCAAATATTATGCAATGGTGACGACGGTAATACGTTTAAGCAGAACGTGGACAACAACTACGTATATGGTCACAGATGGGGAGACCGAGCAACAATCGACGATGAGGGTATGTATCACTACCCAGAAGATGAGCCTCTAGCACCTATTCTAATGATACTTAACCCCCGCACACAACAGCGGGCCTTTGTCTATCCATATGCATTAGTTGCCGTTCAAGACGAAGGAAAATGGATTACGACCCGACTGGATTAAATATCAAACTGTAGCAGAGTAAAAATTTTAACAGTGATACTACTAAAATCAGTTTTATACCGCTGAATTTAATTAGTAACACTGTTAAAATGCACGACCTGTTTACTAATAATTTAATTTAACGAGATGCCCGATTACATAGACAAATCAGTTGAGCAGCAGGAGTTAATGCTTGCTGTTCAGCTCGCAAATGCGAAGGTTAAGACCCCTCGCCTAACACCTAAAGAAGCCTGCTACAACTGTGATGAACCCCTAGTGCATGAGCCAGGCAGGTTGTTCTGTGACAAAGATTGTGCAGACGATTTCGAAAAATACCCAAGGGAGGCATAAAGACGATGAAACTACACTTTGTTTCCGCGCACAGCAAGATAGGTCCGATGCGTAAAACGATTGGCCTAGCTGATGGTAGCTCACGCTCGTACCCGCTTGCTGCAAAATTAACGTCGTACGAAGCAGAGTTGAACGTAGAGGAAGAAGGCTTAGCAGGCTACCGAGAGTTGCTATTGGAGAATGCCCGATACGGTCGTGCGCTATACAAAGGTTTGTTCATTCGCCCTTTAGCACATGAATCGCGTCGGAACATGACCGACCAAGACGCTCGCACCGAGTTTATGGTGCTGGACGTTGACGGTTTGAAGTTAGAAGGTGAACTGAAAGAGCGCTACCGCTCGTCAGATGTTAAGCAAGTTGCCGAGTCGGTAATAGAAATGTTACCGACTGCCCTGCATAACGTTTCTTACGTAGCTATGGCCTCAAGCTCATTTGGCCTGAACCAAGATGAAGTGTCGGTTCACATACACTTTTTACTTGAAAATTCAGTGTCGCCCCGTGCGTTAAAAGAGTGGCTAACGTCGCTGAACTACTCACAGTCTGACATTTATAACAGGTTGAAGCTCACAAAGACAAAGACACGTTTAAAGAGTGTTATCGACCCCTGTCTAGCGGAGCCTGCCCGTCTAATTTATATCGCCCCACCTAGTTTTGGTCCTAAGCGCACTAATCCGTTTATCAACGATGACGAGCGTTTTGTGCTGGTTAAAAAAGGTAAAGAGTTGCTTAATCTTGACCCTTTACTTGAGGCCGTTCACGACAAGATGGATGCGATCAACCAGATACGTGATACCAAGATTAAGGAGCTGCAACAAGAAGCGGGGATCGTAAGACACAAGCCGAAGTTTACGCGCATAAATGTCGATGGCCGTCCGATGAATGTTATGGCTAACCCGCCGACTGTTCGTATGGAGTTTGCGTACGAGGACGACGAGTTTGTTCGCTATAACGTAGGCGGTAGTAAGAACAATGCATATTGGGTTGCTCGCTCTAACCCAGAGGTTGTGCGTTGTTTCATACCTGACGAGCCAGCTTTCTTGTTTAAAAGCGCCGACGCGGAGGCATACGCCAAACATATTGAGAGATATGGTGAAGCGTACGAGGAAGTGAAGGACGACGAAGGTATCGTTCGCAAGGTTCAACGTTCGATGTTTATTGACCAAACATCTGACATGTATATGACGATGGAGTACGACAAAGAGAACGACGAAGTAGTTGAACTCAAAGAGCGTAAGAACGCGCAAATTGCTGCGGAGTGGCTAAAGCATTACGGCCAACTTGTTCCTGACCCTGTTCCTGCTATTCATGTGACCTTGGACCCGAACCGAGGTGAGACACGTTACGCGATAGGTGACAAGGACTACATAAACCGTTTCAAGCCATCTGTTTACATGCGCGACAAAACGACGCATGACTACCCTGAGACCCTAACATATGGCAACGCTTGGATGCTGCACTACGACTGCCCTGTCATTAGTGAAATCATCTTAAATATGTTGGGTGATGATATGGACTGCTTCGAGCATTTCATTAACTGGCTCGCGTTCATAATGCAGAAACGAGACAAGACACAGACCGCTTGGCTTGTCCATGGTACAGAGGGTACGGGTAAAGGCTTACTGTTTAAGTCAGTTTTACGCCCATTAATCGGCCAGCAGTACGTGGCTCAGAACACGCTGCAAGGGATAGCCGACGACCAGTTTAACGGCTGGATGGAAGATTTAATGTTGTTGATGGTTGACGAGTTCAACATGCGCGGGGCGGCGAGCTTAACAAAAGCAGCGTCACTGTTAAAAACGCGTATTACCGAGCCAACCATGATGCTTCGTAAGATGCAGCAACAACAGCGAGAGGTTGTTCAACGTCTGAACTTCATCTTCGCGACAAACGACTTGGACGCAATGCCTGTAACTGATAAACGACGCTATAACATTGCACCGAGGCAGCAGAGAAACCTTGAGGCGCGGCTTGGGTATATCAAATCGCACCGTGAGCATACGGACGAGTTAATTAAGGGCGAGCTACACGCATTTGCCACTTACCTTCGCTCATTCAAGGTAGACACTCACCAATCAGGTTCAATCATCATGAACCAAGCACGAATCGACACGCAGAAAGCAGGTATGAGCGCATCTGATAGCTTCTTTACCGCGCTACGTGACGGTGATTTTGGTGCGTTCATCGGTATTCTTGATAAGTCGACAGCCAACCTTGAGCCTAAAGAGTTTGCACAGTTGACGCGTGTTAAGACATTCCTGACGGCCAACTTAGAGCACGTGAATACAGGTAAAGCATGTTACTTGCTGCCCGATGATTTACGCATGCTTTATAGCTATCTGGCGGGCAAGGAAATATCTGAAAACGCCCTATCGCGAATGCTATCTACGCACGATGTTGAGAAGAAACGTAAGTCTCGCCCTGTAGGTGCTAGAGCGCCCCTACCGTCGCGTCCGCGATGTGTTGAAGTGTTCTGGAACTACAACGACGAGGAAGTGCTTGAGGCTATTAAAGATGCCAACAGCACCCTGCCAAGCAACGTTTCATCAATCGACCCAGAAAAAAGAACCAGCGAGGACTTCGAGCGAGCTATGGCTGAGGCCAGAGCTGAGCTAGAAAAATCCGTTGAACCCGAAATATACTCAAATAATGGATACGACCTATGAAAAAGCCAATCTTATACACTGCCCGAGGATGTAAATTCTGCCCTGACGTTAAATCATACGCTGAGCTAGCTGGCGTAGAACTTGATGTTGTTCGCCTCTCGGAGAGTAATCCACATGGCCTCCGCTCAGCGCCAGCGATTGAGCATAATGGTGAGATTTACATAGGGATAGACGATTGTGCGGCGTTCATTCGCCGCTTTGGGAAGGAGGCCGCGTAATGGACTTTGCTGCCAAACTTAAGGCCAAGGCCGCTGAGTCTGGTCAACAAACAATTCAAGGCAAAAGCAGTACGCCCAAGCCTTCGGACGCTGTGAAAGCTGATAGCAAGGAGGGTCTAGCAGCAATGCTAGGCGCTCGTGCTAAAGAAACAAAACAAAAAGCGGTAATCACGCAAGCACCAAAGAACAACAAGATTAAAAAAGCGGGAGATTTGAATGCTCTATCGGATGCACTTAAACAAGCGAAGCAAACGCGAGAAGATGAACGCGGCGCTATGGTCGTCGACTTCCCAACAGCAGCTGTCAAAGCCTGGTCATTCTCAACGCTCAAGAAGTTCGAAAACTGTCAATGGGCAGTCAAACTAGGCAAAGTAGATAAAATACCTGTTGAGTCTGGTGAAGCCGCACAACGCGGAACAGTCATTCACGACGGCTGCGAGGCATGGGTTCGTGGTGACGTAGAAGAATTGCCAGCGGACAACCGCACCAAGTTCGACCAATTCTCAGCGGACTTCTCTAGTCTGCGTGAGGACTACCGTGAAGGTAAAATCACGATGGAAGAAAATTGGGGTATCCGCAAAGATTGGTCGCCGTGCGATTGGGATGACGACGAGCTGTGGGGCCGTGCGAAACTTGACGTGTTCATCCGTGAGAATGAAAACTCATGCCGCATCATTGACTATAAAACAGGTCAGAAGTTTGGCAACGAAATGAAACACGCTGACCAAGGGCTAAGCTACGCGCTGCACACGATGCACCGATTCCCTGAGATTGACGTGTTTAAGGTCGAGTTTTGGTATTTAGACGACGGCACCAAGATGGTTCGCACGTTCAACCGTCGTCAGCTCGGCATGTTATTACTTCGCTACCATAACCGTGCCAAGAAACTAACAATGACCAAAGACTTCATACCTACAGCTAACGCGCATACCTGTCGTTTCTGTGAGTACGGCTGCAACACTAACCGTGATGGTAAAGCATACGGTAACGGCGCATGTGGTTTTGACCACTATCGAGGTTTAGATGTTGCATAAAAAAGAGAAACCGACATTTAAGCCGTTCGCCCACCAAGAGGCATTTGCTAACCTGTGGGGTGATAAAGAGCGCGTGTTGAACTTCGATGGATGCGGGACGGGCAAAACGCTCGCCTGCATTCATGCAGTGAAAACATACTGGCCTGACGCGCGTGTTCTTGTACTCGCACCACTATCCATTTTAACGCCAGCGTGGGCTAAAGACCTGCGTTTCGGCTGGCCCGAAGCAACCTACGCTATCGCTGCGGGTACTGCCGCCAAAAAACGTAAAGCCTTCGAAGGTAATGCCCAATGGGTAATCACGAACCACGACACGGTTAAGATGATAGACAACGAGGGCTACGCGCCTAAATTCGATGTCCTCATTGTTGACGAGGGTGACGCCTTCCGAAACAGAACGTCCATGCGTTCCAAGTCAATTAACCGTATAGCAGGTGACATTGAGAAAATGGCACTTATGACGGGTACACCCTCCCCTAACACCATTCTCGACATTTGGCACTTAGCGTTCCTCATAGACCGAGGTGAGCGCCTTGGCAAAAACTTCTTTGGCTTTCGTCAACAAGTATGTGATCCACAAGTCATTGCGGGTGCGCCAATTGGGGCAACGAAATGGGTTGATAAAGCCGGTGCCGCAGACCATGTGACACTGATGCTATCTGACATTACTTCCCGTGTTGCGCTTGATGACGTTCAAGAGTTGCCAGAGACCATTTACCGAGAGGTAACGGTTGAGCTACCTAAGAAGATACGCCGTGACTACGAGTTCCTTAAACGTGAGTCAGTATTGGCGTTGGAGAGCGGCGAAATGCTGAATGCCGTCCACGCGGGTTCACGTATGCAGAAGCTACTGCAAACGCTGTCGGGTGGCGTGTACAACGAAGATGGATCAGTCATTAACGTACACAAAGAACGTTATGAGCTGGTGCTTGATTTGGTTGAAGAGACAGACCACGCGCTTGTTGCGTTCAACTGGACACATCAACGTGACGGCCTAATAGCCGAGGCCAAAAAACGAAAGATTACTTACGCGGTAATAGATGGTGACACGCCATCATTGGAGCGTAACCGAATCGTTCATCAATTTCAGCAGGGCAACATTCAAGTGATTTTCGCTCACCCACAATCAGCGGGGCACGGTTTGACATTGACTATGGCGAATCGTGTTATTTGGGCAAGCCCTACTTATCGTGCCGACCTATACGAGCAGTTTAACCACCGTATCGTACGAACAGGCCAAAAACGTAAGACCGAGATTATTCATATTGCGGCTGAGGAAACGGTAGAAGAAGAAGTCTACCAGAAGATGCTCAACAAGCAGATGAACATGATTGACTTACTAAACACTATCGCAGGACTGTCGCAAGCAGCCTAACCACAACTTTTACATTATAGAGAGAACCATTATGAGCAACTTACCTTTAAACAAATTCCAAATCACAGCAGCAGACTTTGACCTTGAAGCGTTCAACGAGGCCGTAAAAGACGTTCGCCACACGCGCAAGCAAGTTGTTGAGTTCGGTAGCGACTTCGAAGAAACACGCGAGAAGTTAGTTGAAGCTGAAGAAGGTTTAAAAAGCGCTATGGCCGACTTGAACCTTGACGAGATAACGAAGCTAACCGCCGAGTGCAAACGACTAAATGCCAAGTTGCAAACTACGCCAGTAACCAAAGTGCAAGCATTCGACGAAGCGATGGACAAGTTACACGCTTTCTTCGAGGCTGGTTGCCGTGTCCCAAAGGAATTAGCTGAAAACACAGAACAAGAGGCAGCATAAAATGTCAGCAGCAGAGAAGTTAAAAGAAGAATTTGACCTATCAGATATCCCCGCTAGCGAGCTACCAGACCGTAAGGCTGTAGTTACCGAGTTATTTCGCGTACGTCGCGAGATAGCTCTAATAGAAGCTGAGCAATTAAAAGCCCTGAAAGAGCGTAAAACCGAGCTTGAGAACTACTTAAAGGCAACCTTAGAAGTAGGCGAAAAAGTGGCTTACGTTGGCATAGGCGCTGTATCTATGAGTGAAGAAACACAGCCCTCTGTTACTGATTGGGACGCATTGTACGAGCACATTAAAGACAATGATGCATTTTACCTTCTACAGCGTAAAGTCAATGCAGCGCCATTCAGAGAGCTTATTTCGATGGGTGACTCACTAGCAGGTGTAAAGCCTGTTCGAGTGCGAAAACTATCGGTGCGTAAAAATTAATTAGTAACACTGTTGACTTATTTTAACAGTAATACTAATATTGCGACCTCAACTGGTTCTCTCTATGTACTTGTTGTGGTTGCTTGCTAACCCCCTACTTCCTAGTCAGTTGTTGGGGGTTTTTCGATCAAATTATTTGATCCAATGACTCATTAACGATTAACAAATAACGAATATAAGGAATACCATCATGGCTAATAACACAAACGTAGCTGTAAAAGCAGAGGATAAGTTCACAGGTGTAGCAACTATCGAAGAACGTGGCGATTACGTTGGCCGTGGCTCAGAGAATGTAACCACAGACGATTTAGCCATTCCTCGCTTGAAATTGTTACAAATGATCAACCCAGAAGTAGAGCCTGGTAACCCTAAACAAGTTGAAGGTGCGCAAGCTGGTATGATCATGAATAGCGTTACAGAAGAACTGTACACATCGCTTTTCCTAATCAATTTAAGCTTTACAAAGAAAATCGTTGTATGGCGTAAGCGTAAGTTAGGTGGCGGTATGGTCGGTTCATACGACACAGAACAAGAAGCCCTAGACGCACTAGAAGAACAAGGTCTAGCGGTTAAAGACCATGATATTTCTGAGAACCCTACTCACCTAGTATTACTTCTAGACGACGAAGGTAATCCGAAATCTGTTGCACTACTTGATATGCCGGGGGTTAAAGTCAAAAAGTCACGAATCTGGAATACCCTGATTAATGACGAAGAAAAACAAGGCAACCCTCGCTTTGGTTGTGTGTGGCAATTAGGCGTTGTGTCTGAGTCTAATAGCTCAGGTAATTTCTTCAATTACGACGTATCACTTGTAGCTCATGCTCCCGACGAGTTATACGATCAAGCTGTTGAAATGTATAGCGCTTTATTTTCTTCAAAGACCGAAGCAGCATAATAGCCCTACCACTTTAGGGCATTGGCCGACTCGTTTTTGGGTCGGCTTTTTTGTGTAAAATATTAAAGCAAAATGAATGAATGTTTAAAGTTTGATCATAAAAATTTACTATTTTTTGAATCTTTAGTTAACAATTAATTTTTTATTAAATTTCATAAAATTAACACTTCAAAACACCTTTACAATACTTTACATTAGCGCCTTAAATTTTTGGTGGCCAATGGTAACAGGAGAATATAATGGTCAGCGATTACATGGTGGACATCGAGTCTATGGGCACGAACGCAGGTGACGCGATTCTGTCAATCGGCATTGTTCCAATGGATTTAAAAAACAAAAAGATACACAAAGGCTACTACACTCGTATTAGTCTCGAAGATAGCCAAAAAGCGGGTTTCAACATCGACGCGAGTACCGTCCTATGGTGGCTACAGCAAGAGCAAGCAGCGCGTGACGAGTTCAAGGGTAACTACGCACATAAGCCAGTTAAAGACGCACTAATCGAGCTAAGCGAGTTTATCGCTGAACAATCGAAAGGTGTACCAGCAGATGAGATACGTCTATGGGGTGATGGTGTAGCAATGGACAATGCTCTGATAGCCGAAGCCTTCAAGATTTGTGGCCTCCCCCGCCCTTGGTCATACAGAGGCGATATGTGTTACCGCACTATTAAGAACCTAACCCCGCAAATTGAACGAGTTGAGCCAACTGTTGCCCATCACGCATTATTCGATGCGGAGGCACAAGCGCATACTCTATTCAAACGACTAGAGGCGTTAGGCCTGTAATGATTGAGTCACAGTACACAGCGAACGTCGGCAAAAAGCTGAGTTCTGACATAATGCGTACGTGGAAAATCAACGATAATTTCGCGGGTGGCGTACCTGACGCATTTTATCGACACCGCAATGGAAAACGTCCGTTATGGGCTGAGTACAAATTCATAAAGACACTACCCAAGCGGCCTACGACGGTCGTTAAGCCCGACTTATCTGCACAGCAGCTATTATGGCTTAATGAAGCTGTAGAGGCCAATGAGCTTGCAGTAGTGATCATCGGCTGTGAAGCCATAAAACATCAACGACAAGTTTGTGGTGTTGTCCTAACTGACCCTAGCGAATGGGTTAACGGCATAACCGCCGAAGAATTTGCCAATCGTGCAGAAAAATTAAACTACACAGCTATAGCAACGTTTATTGAGGAAACTACATTAGAGGGAGGGCTTTCAGACCATCGATTATAAGGAGGCTAGATCGGCTGGAGGCCACTCCGAATGTGGTGTTCATGTCTTAGCAAACGTTAACATATGCGTTGACATGTAACAGTGCTACTGTTAAATTATGTATAAGCAAAACAACCACAACGGGGATTTTTAAGATGGAATACAGTAATGATGTACTAAAGAAAGTACAGCTTGCATGGTCATCCCATAAAGATGCTACGGCGCTAAGTCAGGCCAGAGCAGCAAAGGCTATGGGCATGAACCAGTCGGCTTTCAGTCAATATCTGAGAGGGACGATTCCGCTTAACACTGACTTTTTGACCAAGTTCACTGCTTTTACTGGGCTAGAACTATCTGACTTCGGTGCTTCCTCGGACACTGTTCCCGAGAAGCCGTTACGAGTATTAACAACACTGTCGGGTCGCAAACCAACGAACCCGTCAGTGCTTGTACAAACCATACTCGAATGCGACGAGTCGTATTTCATAGAAGTGGATTACGACGACTTCGGCCTAAGAAAAGGGTCAATGCTGCTCGTTAACCCAAAGGGTAACGTACGGGATGGCGACAGAGTGGTTTACCTTCGTAAGAAGGGACAACCAATTGTGTTTGGTGAGCTATCAGAAACCGAAGAAGGCTGGGAGATCTTAGAACAACTCTGGCAAGGTGGAAGACGCTATTTAGTTGACCCTAAAGACGACGTTTTTAGAGTCGTGTCTGTATATAATCCGCAAGCTAGGGGGAGAAAATTTAGATAGAGTACGAGTGTGTACTAAAGGAATTTAAATGCCTGACTCAGCACAACAACACGACATAATAGAAAAATCGCCCCACTACAATACCCGTTCGGTGGAGGCTATTCACTTTATTAGGCATATGGATTTTGCAACAGGTAATGCGTTTAAATATATTTGGCGCTATGGCCTGAAAGACACAACCGACTTGGAACGCGGAAAAAGAAATTATTACATTAAGAACGCTCTTATATACAGACCCAACTTTGTATCTGAGGACGTTGGCTATTGTATGATTCGCATGTTATCAGCAATGGCCGAAGAATTTGAAAGAGAACAATTCGAGCTTTTAGTTGCCCTTATATCTGCCTCTATGGGTGACTATGAAATGCTAATCGCGCGTGCTAGGCAGCTTGAGCTGTTCCCTATCGCCGCAGAACACCTACTGCTTAATGGGGGTTAATATGGCTTTTAACGTTGAGTGGGTAACGCTTAACGCTATGGCAAAGGCAACGGGTTACACCGTTGCCGCCCTACGTAGCAAAATTAAGCGTGGACAACTATTTGAGGAAAAGCACTGGCGCAGAGCGCAGGACGGGCGTTTACTCATACATGTAGAAAATTTTAACGACTGGCTTAAACAGTAACACTAATAAATATGATAGCAGTAAAAATTATTGCAGATTCAATCGCCAATGGTTTACGTATTACAACAGCAGAACTAGAATACCCTAGATTCATTCACGCGGAGCTTATGACTCATCGTGTCTTTTCACGAAACAGTGCAAGCTCGCGCGCTATACCAACAAAGAAAGTGAGACAACAAGTATGGACTACGCCAGAGTTGCCTATACACTGGGGCGCGAACCAGAGTGGTATGCAAGCCCAGACGACTTTAAAGACCCTCCCGTCTTACTTAGCCCGCGCTTTGTGGAAAGGTGCATCGAAAGTGGCATGCATGTTTCATTGGGGGATGGAAAAGGTAAAGCTACACAAGCAAGTCTCGAATCGTATATTAGAAACCTTCCAAACAATGAAGGTAGTGGTTACATCGACGGAGTGGGCGAATTTCTTATGGTTACGCGACCACGAAGACGCACAACCAGAGATACGTGAACTCGCACGTCAAATAAGCACGGCCTTAAATAACAGTGTTCCTAATGAACTAGGCTATAAGGAGTGGCACTTACCTTACATAACTGACGAAATGCGTGAGTGCTACGAGCTACAAGAGCTACTAATTCTTTCTGTCTCGTGCTGCGCGCAGGTTAGCTACCGTACACTCGACATGTCGTTCGAGAAGGCATTGCGCATCTTTGAGTCATTAACATCGGGCGACCGTGTTCATGCCTCCCCTTTTGAACATCAAGCTACGCCTATTCCTACTTACCATAAGCTTACTAACGCCAAAGCTAAACGTATTGGCGTTACGCATTTTGATGTAGATGGCAATCGTTGGTCGGGTAATTTCCGTGGTTGGATTCAGCATAGGCAGCTGATTAAGGGGCATGTGGTGACTGATTGAGAAAGTACGACCAAATTGTGGTAAGCATAATTAAAAATATAAAAAGATTATCATAGGCTCTAATATTAGAGCCTACTTGACCTCACCTGAGATTATTTTGATTAATAGATCCAATTCTTCAATTTTATCGCGAACTGAATCTAGGGTTACTCTTGAAAAAAGTTGAGCGTAACTTTTTTTGTCTGTTTCTCTACCATCAAGTAAAGGATGCATCTCTCTTTTACAATCAATGCTTTGAGGTGGGACTCGTTTCTCAAGTATCCTAAGTAAAAGCCCTTCGAGACATGGGTCCGATCCAATAAGAATTATTTCTCTTTTTTTAGCTTCTTTGACCTTAACTTTCGGCCACTCTATGTCAGTATCCAATAAGGACACGACTCGGTCACAACCCGAGCAATTTAGTGTTCCTATAGCATCACCTATAACGTTACTAGGCCCCTTTCCGCCAGCTGACTTAGCTTTAACTTTTGGGTTGCCAACTCCATATAGTGACTTAACGTGATTAATGAATGCAACCTCAGCTTGCCCCTCTCCAACGATAATTAGTGTTTCCTTGAGTGGCCTCTTTTTCTTACCCATATCAATCAAACTCCGGTACAGCACCTAAAGCACCTGAGACATATTTTGCGTAAAGGTTGTCTCTAGCAAGAAGTCCATCAACCTCATCAGCTCGGTACGCTTCTGAAACACCGTCATTTTTTTCTACTAGATAACAATGCTGCATTCTTAAGCTTTTCAAGACTTCTACCGTGTGTGTATTAAAAAGTAATTGTGCATTGCTCTTATTCACAGATGTATCTTTGAACAGTTCTACAATTTCCATAGTCAATAAGGGATGTAGATCATTGTCGAACTCATCTAGGATAGCTACACCACCACTGTTAAGTGTTTGCGTTATTGTAGCTAATACGCAATAGGCGCTTTGAGTACCACTTGACTCCAAAAAAATTGGAACATCAAAAGAATTACCTTGTGTATAGTGCGAGAATATAGGAATTGTACTTTCTATCTCTTTACCAGTACTACTATCTGTAAGAATTTTTTTCTCAAAAGTAATATCTGATATACCAAGATCATACCTCATGAGTAAAGATTTAATCTTTTCGAAAAATTCAGGATACTCCATATAAAAATCAGTTGCGTCTTCAATATTTTCCGACAAATTACGTTTTCCGATTGCTGTTAAGTTAGTTCTATTTGATTGGAAATAACGAGCAGCAAGGACCATACATCCATTACTTTTATCAGTGAACAGCTCTTCCTCTGTAAGCAAATTCATCACATAAGATATTATCGAGCTGTTAGCCGGAGCTCTTTCCAAAATAGAGTCTTCCAGATCTACACCAATTTTATTACTATTTTTGACTTTGTATTTTTGTGTTTCTTCATTAAAGCTTCGAGAAATAACATTCGAATATAATCTAGATGTTTTCATCTTTAAAGATTCACTTACAACTCTTTTTTTATTAAGTTCTATAGAATATTTATATTCAAACTCTGAATTAGAATTGTGCCATCTAGGAACTACAAACTCTAACTCAATTATTGTATTTTCATCTTCGTTCAAAAGGAAAGGAATTATTGGTATATCTTCACCACGTTGAACTGAACCGAATGAATTCGGAATAAACCATGAAAGGAAGGCTAATGGTTTCAATAAATTAGATTTACCTGCGCCGTTTGCACCTAAAACAGCCATCACTTTTGCTATTTTTGAGCCATCTTCCAATTCGTAGTCATAATAAGAATGTGCAGTTTTTTTATTAACCGTAAAATCTACATCACACTCATTTTGGTAGGATTGAAAATTGCTGAATGTATAGTTTTTTATCATAGTAAGTTGTTTCAGACCTAAATTCGTCTAAGGTGCTTTAATATAGTCCATATAGAAATCTTTGTCCACATTCCATATAAAACTGTCACTTATGAACTTGAAAAAAGATATTTTACATCTAACACGAACTCACTAAATATGACCATTAAGCTTTTTGATAGGCACTCAACCATTTGTGTTAAAGTTTTAGAACAGTCAAATTGCTAACGAATCGAAGTACGCACTTTTTGGATAAAATAAATATGTTAATGCCATGAGCACACATCAGGATTGCTTTATTATTATCGTCGAAAGGAGTTATCCCAACCTAGAACTCCCCCTATGCATCCTCATCGACTGTGTAACAACGCCTTCTACGCAATACTCGTCGGTTGCCTTTATTTTAACTGGCTCATAATCTGGGCTAGCGGATACAAGCTGGTTGTTTTTCATATCCGCTAATTTGCATATGAATAAACCGTTGTAGCACGCTACGATGACATCATAATGCTTTACGTTTTGTGCCCTATCGATAATTAATATATCACCGTCATATATTCCTACGCCCTCCATGCTTCGGCCGCTGGCGCGGCCAATGAACGTGGAGTCTTTGATGAAAGTAGAATCAAGCGTATTTTCTAAGTCTGTAAGTTGAGGGCCAACTTTGGCGTTTTCTATTAGCATTGTATAAGCACCAAATTTATACTGTATATATATACAGTATAAATGTATAGCCATTCTTTTGGTACTTCATTTCATAATTTTAGCATTTTAATATAAATGTAGGTTCTTAACTTACGAGCTAAAAGTAAATACTGTACTCAAACAATAATAAGCCTCTAAAGCTTAAACCTGAGTATAAGCTCGTTTAAACGATCCGCCAATTTTGCAAGTTCAGTACTCGATGCAGATGTCTGGTCCGCGCCCTCTGAAGTTTCCGAAGATAATACTTTAATGAGATTTAAGTTTGTGTCTACTTCTTTAGCGACAGTGGCTTGCTCTTCCGAAGCACTTGCAATCGTTGCACTTTGACTATTAATGTCATTTACGAGTAATAAAATCTCTTCAAAAGCAGCCCCGGCATCTTCCGCGACTCTAAGGCTAGACGTGCTAAGTTCGCTGCTTTTATTCATGCTGCTCTCAGTTTTAACTGTAACCTCATCCACTGACTTAAGCATCTTTTCTATGTCTTTTGTTGACTCTTGGGTTCTATAAGCAAGTGCACGGACTTCATCAGCTACCACGGCGAAACCACGCCCATTTTCACCAGCTCTTGCTGCCTCAATAGCTGCATTTAATGCCAATAAATTAGTCTGTTCAGCTATGCTACGTATTACTTCTAAAACGGTTGATATATCTTTTATGTTATTGACTAACTGGCGTACACTTTGCCCAGATATTTTGATGTCAGACCGCAATAATTTAATTGAGTTTATTGTATCTAATATCTTTTCTTTTCCAGCTACAGTTTTCTTGTTTGCTACTTCGACACTGTTACTAGTATATGATGCAGTTTTAGCTACCTCTTCAATTGCAGATCTAAGTTGACTAACAGCACTAGCAGCCATATTTATTTGGTCGCTTTGCTTATCAACTGTATCTGAGGAGTGAGCAGTTACAACGTTTAGCTCTTCAGAGGTAGATGCTAATTGCTCCGAAGAAGTTCCGATGCGCGATAGAGCATCTCTAAGCTTATTTTGCATTTCAGCAAGAGCTCTTACTAAGTCAGCGGCCTCGTCCCTAGCAGGATCGATAATTTCCTGGGTCAAATCACCACTTGCAATTTTTTCAGCTATGGCAACGGCCCTACGAAGGGGTAGAACTAAACTTTTTGTATAAATGTATGCCAAAACCAACGTAGCCAAAACTGACAAAAATAGACTGAAGACGACAAGTCTTTTGGATGAGACAAAAGTACTTTTTGCCTCTAGACCGTTTTCATTTGCTCTAGCTCTTTGAAAGTCTGAAAATTCATCTAAAGCAAGGCGCAACTCTCTCGCTATAGGCATGAATGACTCTTCCCGAAGTGATACAAAATTTTCTATTTTTTTGTTGTCTACTAGTGAATATAGATCTGGGAGCTGAGATAACATCTCATTATGTAAAGCCTTTACTTTTTTTAATATTATATTTGATTCAGGTGTTTTTGAGTAATGAGACATCTCTTCTTCATACTCGGTGTAATGCAGATTGATTTTCCTCATTCTATTTTTAAGATATGAGATTTTTTCTGTTGTGCTGACATCAGATAATTCATTGATTATAACCTGCATCAGAAGTACGTCTCTTCGAAGCTCACTTAGAGTAATTATAGCGGGCAACCTATGGGAGGCTATCACTTCGGTAGTTTGGTTAAGTTTCGATAGCTGTGCAAAAGCACCTGCGGCGACAAGCACGGTAATTATTGCTGTTACGGCGAAAGTGGATAGAGTTCTAAAGCCTATTCGTAAATTTCTAATCATTACAATTCCTATTAATAGTATTTTTAATAGTTTCCATGTAATAATTTATTCCTATACAATATAAATACAACAACCATTAAGTAGTACATAATACACATTAAGTACCTATTAACATAGTGACTTTAATTATTATTTTTACTTTATGTTTAATTGAATTGTGGATATATGCCTTCTAAACTAAGTGGAGCATGCTAATGAATTTAATGGATATTTATGAGATTTAATGTTTCAAAAAGTGCGTCTAGCATACTGTATAGTGCAATTCTTTATTTCCACTGTATTGTTTTTGCCTTGGGAATGGCTGAGTCTACTTTTCTTGGGTATGAGTTAATGGAGGTAATTAGCCCAACAGTGGCGGTAAACTCATTAATAATTGCGGCCGTACTATCAATAATGAAGAAAATTGACCTAAGTACTAAGAAGTTTTGCGCCGCTATAGCTTCTGCAAGTGCATTGTGCCTTCTATTTGTACAATTTTCTTTTTTATTTCACATGCAGATTAACTATGACCTATGGGGCATCGATGATAGCCCATTTACATTATCGTTATCAGCTATTTTTACGTTCACTATACTTTCTGCATTTACTATCAAAGCTTTTCACGGAAATGTAAAAGCAATAAAAAACAACAACTTAAATTTCATCATATTAATAATTATATTAACTGGTTCAGTAGTGTGGCATCAGGTATCTTTAAAACTAGTCAAATCTCAAGATGCCAGTGCAAGAGAAAAAGTGCACCTAGTCGAATCTATGTTGAACAACTCTTTACTGACACAGAAAAAAGCTCTAGCTAGACTAAAAAACAGGGTAGAAAAAGTTAATTTCGAAGATTTCAGACGTCTAATTAGCATAGATGCAATTAACTATAAAGCGGATTATGATGTAATTAAAGGGGTTCTAGTACTTGATGATGAGCTCCAACATATCGCAACTGATAGTTTCTCCACAAATTTTTTCACAGAAGGAATGATTAATAAACCTACGATAAGATCGTGGATAAAAGGCGATTCAGAGGAAGTTCGATTCGCAGCCAACTCTCTCAGCTTGGACTCGGATACACCAATTTTAATGTTTCTGGCTCGCGTTACACTCGCTGATCAAAATCGTTACTATGTATTAAATTTATTAGATATGAACTTACTGATAGAGAAAAATTATTTAAAATATCTTGGTCAATTTGATGCATTTTTAGAATTAACACCAGGCACTTACTTTTCAGTTGATTATAAAAATAAAACTCAAGTTGAATTGAGCGAGCTAACTAGTCGTTATAATAACTTTATTATGGAAAAGATAAACGTAATGGATTTAGTACATAAAGTTTATAACTTTCTAAGTGATTATAAAGCAATACACATAAGCACAATAATCGACCAATCAATACTATGGCTCACTTTCCTATTCGCATTTATCTTTACACTAGTTGCTGACTCTTCAAGAATCTTAGAGTTTAATGCAAAACATGATGAATTAACTGGTTTTTTAAGATTAAAAACTTTAAAAGATAAGTTTTCAGAGTATTGTTCAATAAAGAAATGCAATAATTTTGCAGTAGTTATAATCAAAATAGACTTTTTTGATGAGATACAAAACTCTTTAGGCTATGAAATTAGTGATCAAATAACAAAACAAACTGCTGAAAAAATAAAGGCTAATAGTGGCAATCAAGTGCTAATATCAAAAGGATTTAATGATAGTTTTGTTTTATATTATATCAATACTTCAGAAGTTTTTCTTACACACAAAGTTGAAGCTATACTACTTGAATTATCGAAATTTTATTGCATTGACAAATTTGAGCTCAATCTAACATCAAGCGCTGGAGTTGTTTATTACGACAGCCCTAAATCATTTAATTTTAAACTAAACTTACAACAAGCCAACATCGCACTTGAAAGGTCTATGGAACTTGGAGGTAATCAAATACAAATTTATAAACAATCTATGGATGATAAATTTAATGAAAAGACTACCATCCGTAATAAGCTAGATTCAGCGCTCAAGAACAACGAATTACAAGTATTTTATCAACCTATACATAACTTAAGTGGGAAACAAGTTGTAGCGGTTGAAGCGCTAGTTAGGTGGCCCCACCAAGATGGATGGATTTCCCCAGCGAAGTTTATACCCATAGCTGAAACTACAGGTCAAATAGTACAAGTAGGTAAATACGTTTTAAATCAAGTTATTCGTGACATCGGTCATTACCCTGAGTTACAAAAAATAAGCGTGGCTGTTAACTTTTCAACCAAACAACTCATTAAAGAAAATTTTGCTATTGATTTACAATACCAGCTTACACAAAACAATATCGATTACCGTAAATTTACAATAGAGGTTACTGAGTCTGCCTTTCAAGAGAAAACCACGATAGAAAAAACATTGACTCAACTAATCGCCTCGGGCCTTAATGTTGCTATCGACGACTTTGGAACTGGTTTTTCAAGCTTATCTTACCTAGCTAACCAGCCAGCAAACATTATTAAAATAGACAGGGAGTTCACTTTAGGAGCCGATAAAAATACTAAAGAACAAAAGCTTTTAGATACTATAATCACTATTTGTTACGACTTAGGCAAGAAAGTAGTGGTTGAAGGGGTTGAGGATGAAAAGCTAATTAACCATTTATCTAGGTACAAAGATATTAGAATCCAAGGATACTTTTTTTCAAAACCGCTCCCAGTTGATCAGGTTGCTGAATATATTAGGGCCACAATATCCAAGTAGTTTATCAAGTATGAAAATAACTCAATGTATTCATACCCCTAATACCATGGAACAGGAGCTTTTATCACCTATTTTTGGGCCGAAGCAACCAACAGGCTCGTTGCTTAAACGCACCAGCTACGAGCTTTAGTGCCACCATCGTAAGCAACTCCCAAGCCTGACTTGATTAGAATGTCAGTCAGGCTTTTGTTATCCACGTATACGTCGGCTACAATTCTAAAATACTTACCTCGTTTCGTATTCCTAAGTTCAATAACCTTCGCCGAACGCAATGCTTTAACGGTTACTTGCTTTGCTTGGCGAGCAAGATCTTTTTCTTGCTTACACTTGCCTCGCATCTCTGGCGTATCGACACCCGCAACTCGAATACCGATTCGCTCCCCTATCAAAGAGTGAAGTCCTTTAATATTAGCTCTGAAGGTATCTCCGTCATAGATTGAGGTTACTTCTGAGACTATCAAAGTGCCATGATTCTTGTTTCTTATACTTTCAGCGTTAGCTGTGAAGGACAGCAAAAATAATAAAGCGAATAATCTCACGCGACCTCTTAATGATATTAACTTAGTATTTTGTATTAATTTAAGTTAAGAGCTTAAAACTTGCAACTTTTGTCGTGTGGTGATCATTACAAATACTTAAGATCAAATGTTAAAAGCTCGGCGTTTTTAGAGTTTCGAAGGTAGAAAAAGTGGGTCCACTGTGGGTCCATTTCGGGTCTATTTTTGGGGATGGGTCCGTGCTGGGTCTGTACCGATTATAAGCTTTGATAACTTATGCCTACGCTACAGCCCAGCAAAAACGGGGGGGTATTAAATTATGCTAACCTATGCAAAACTGTTCTTCTAAAACATATCTTGATAGGAGTTGGTTGTATTAAACGAAATTGCTTTATCAAAACCGGGAAGCTCTATGCCGTCCTCGCCAATTACAATGTCGTTATCGTCAATGGCGCCATCACCAAAACGATATACTAATTCGTACTTACCAAGGTCAGCTTGCGCTTTATAGGTATTT
>NYTP01000133.1 GCA_002683575.1 Bermanella sp. | reverse complement strand
GGGCAAAGAGTGCTGTCTCCCCTTGGCGATCTCCATTCCAAAACAATCCTCGCAGCGTACACAGAAGGTTTAAGTGCTCAAGAAGCTATTACTAGCTTTAATAGCGACACGTTTGAAAAGCTTGGCTTCTTCGAGGAATTTGACAAAAGTAAAGCTGAGTTATTCACTCGTGATGAAGCTTCAGATATTAAGTTTGCTAGTGAATTTTTAGAATTAGTTTCAAGCAAACCTGCATTGTATACAATGAATCACCCAATACCAGAGGTATTGTATAGGCTTACATGCAAGTTGTGTGAACATGCTGGTATTTCCTACCAAGAATATCCACCTCAATTTTTCAATAATTTTCTTAGTAATGCTACTTGGTGGCCTATATATGATGAGATTGCTAAATTTCACGGCTTAAATTTCTCGTCGCCCATGCTTTTCAAACAGCCGGACAATAAGGGCGGTAACATATTGACCATAAGTGAGCTAGTTTCAAAGAGCTACCAACAGTATCAACAAGTTGGGCGCAGCAATTTAAAAAAAGCCTTAAGCTAACAGCGGAGTTAGAATTGTGGCGGAAAATATATACAACGACGCTTTTTATGATTTACAAAGCAAGGAAAGTTACGAAAGTGCTCTCGTTATCTTAGCTTTGCTAAGACGGAAGCTGGGTGAAAAAATACAACTGGACTCAATAATTGATTTTGGCTGTGGAGTAGGCAGCTGGCTTGCTGCTGCAAAGGAAGTGGGCTTCAAACATGTATGTGGTACAGATGGCGAGTACGTCCCTAAAGATCGACTGATGATAGAACAAGATGAATTTCTGCCCAATGACTTATCAGTTCCGTCAAGAGTTAATATTCCTGGAGAAAAATTTGACCTTGCCATGTCACTCGAGGTCGCAGAGCATTTGCCTGAAGAGGTCGCCTCAGATTTTGTAGCCAAACTAACATCAACTTCCGATATTGTTTTGTTTTCAGCGGCAATTCCCTACCAGGGGGGGCATGGGCATGTCAATGAGAATTGGTTGGAGTATTGGGCCAAGTTATTTCGTGAACGAGGGTTTGTACCAGTAGATATGCTTCGGGCGGATATTTGGTACGATAGCCGGGTTTGTTGGTGGTACAAGCAAAATTGTATGCTGTTTGTCACGAGGGATGCTCTTGGATTATTACCAGCCAACACGCTTGTTAATCCAATCCTATCTGTCATTCACCCTGAACAATTTTTGGTATCAGAACATAGGAACGACAGCCATAAAAATTATTCTTTGGGTGCAGACAAATGGTACTTTAGGCAGTTATCTTCCGAACACCCCATTAAGGCTCGCCCATATGGAAATGAGCACGCTATTAGATGAATTGATCAGATTTAAACAGTTTAAATTATTTTAGCTTTCATAAGCCAGTTGAAACATATTATTCGGTCAACCATGCTTGAGTTTAGAGTTATAAAATATTTCGCCACAACGAATCGTTTTAGATGTTGCATATTTTTTCACTTCGTCTTTAGTGGAACAGCTCTATGTTAGAGTTTCTCAGTTTTTCTCGGTAAGCTGCCGGAGGCAGGTTTCCGAGACATTCATGGGTTTGCGCTTCGTTATAATCTAGTCGCCAGAAACAGGATTTTTCTCTCACCTGGCCGATATACTTAAAGAAATAGGCATCAAAAAATTCTTTGCGGAATGAATCATTAAAGCGTTCAACAGAGCCGTTTTGCTGTGGCCAGGCTGGATGTATATCAGGTCAATCTGGTTAGCCTCGCATCAATCACATTTAAAGTTCTGAACCGCTTACCGCAGTATAAAGTGTCATGCATAAAGTACAACGCCCATGGTAGTTCGCCTGCTCTAAGGCTTCCAGCGGCATTGCTATTCGTATGGGCTAACCTCAGCGAACATGTTTATGAGCTTGGTATTTTCTTCTACAAGCTCTTTCAGCCGTCTGACGTCAGATGCTTCCATGCCATTATACTTGGATTTCCAGTTGTATTAGGTTGCACTACTGATATCGTGAATTTTCATAGTCGTCACCTGCATTAATCATTGCAGAAAACTCTAATTATGCCCGTCTCAGTTTAGGGGAAGTGGGCATTAGGCTTTTATCAACTTACAGTGTTAATGTGACATACTAGTAACTCCGACACTAGCCGTTATTCGTAACTTGTTTTATAGCTTGTACTTTAAATTACTTCTGTAAATCTTTTCTACTTAGTGCAAATAATTATAAAGTAGTTAAGTGCCTATAGAAGTCTGGTCAATTCAGTTCGATAAAAATTCTTTGCATTTTCCTCTAATTTATTATGATTCTATCGGTCCAAAAGAAATACCATTAAAAGCGCTTTTCCATGAGTTGAAATCTCCCGGATAGGGTGCGTGTTTTATGGGTCTTTTGATTATACGACTATCAAAGTTTGTATTATCAACCTCATCAAAGCCTGTTTTATTTTCCCACGGTGTATACAGTAAAGAAAAATTTGAAGTTAACTTTTCAATTATGTCACATAGCTCTATGACGTCGTTGTCAGCATGATTTCCTGTCAAAACGCATAGTATTTTTTTCTCCGACCTAAAAACTTCTTTAGTTTTATGGATTATATAGTCATATTTATCTCTAACCTTTGGGTAAGCTTCCTCTAGTAAATCAGTTGTACATTCACCAGTTTGCGTTTTGGGAAATGTATGAGGGTAACTACAACCGCTTGCGGTATCTATTATAGTCTGTGTACCGTCATTTAAACTCGCAATTTTCAAGTTCTCTAATTCTAAAACATCTTTAAAATCCCGGCACAATATCTGTTTGCTTGAATGCACAGGAGTTACACTCCAATCGAAAAAAAACGAACCGAAATCACGTGACTTTACCAAAGGATCTTGTAGCGAAAATGATTTTTTATCATCGCTATATCTAGAAAATAAAACTCTTGAAATATTATATCGGCTTTGACAGTTAGAGCCGACACTTATAGCTATATCAAAATGCATAAATCACTCTGTTAAATAAAAGTTGTTGCTAACCTACTTCAGAATTTAAGTAATACATAGTAGAAGCTTTTTTATCTTCTTAACTTGAATTCTGAAAACCACTCCGAATTAGCGCTTTGCGTTATTTCTATTTGCTTTATCACTTCTTCAGATATGTGAAATGACTTTCCAACATGAATTCGCTCAGAAGGGTCAGCAGAAAAACAGTGTTCATCCACATTTAAAAAGTCGCCTATCATTTTTAGTTGTGTGACTGGTTCGTTTTTTAATTCGTCTGAAAGCAATGTTAGAAAGTTACTTTCACCGAACACACTACTCCAGATATTTATTATATTTTTATAGTTTCCTCTTTCTATAACGTCCCAGTCCTTCGAGCAATTTAAAACGAATTCGTCAATTTCTTGCTGGTCAGAACTATCATCGAAACCTTCTTGTAATAGCCTCATTTTAATTCCTGATAAGGCTCGCTGAACTGGGTCTCTCATGACAAATATTATTTTGAGATTAGGATAACGAGATTGGATTTCTTGAACATGTTCGTAATCTAAAAGTGAGTATTCTGGAGTCATTTCCCCTTTAATCATGCCTTTTTCTGCATAGTCAAATACAACTTCGTACCATTCATAGCTAATTTCATTCGAATCGGCAATATGAACCGCTTGCTTTATATTATCCCATTGGCAGTCTGTTTCGCCCGTTATTGCGTAAGAAATTGCTGATTTTGCATGGTTAACACGATGTTGCTGCGTCCAAGGAAAAACGTCTTTTAAAAATTTCTCATTGAAAAATTGCAATTCTTTTACAACCGGAGTCCAAATGTCTGGATGGCTTTTAAACATTTTATCAAGCCATGTCGTTCCTGCTTTTTGTGCGCCGATAACTAAGAAGTCGGGGTGTGACATTTTGTTGTTCCCAATTTTTAAAAATTCTGGCTGTTATGAGAAAAATTATTTTGCAAAAACTTTTCCCAAGAAGGGAAAAATTGTTTGTCGTAGTTACCTTTCTCATTGCTTCGTTTTAGATATAGCAATTGGCTATGAGTAATATTTCTTATTTCGACATCATACTTTTCAGCGATCTCTAGCATTATTTGCTCACTGTAGGAAAGTTCGCCATCACTCTTTGTATTTACGATAATTTTAGGCAAACCAGAAGTTACGGTAAACAAACTATCGATATCTTTTAGCGATGTAATTTCTAAATTGCGTACTTTGGTAGAGCCAGCTAAAAGCGATATGAATTGGTGAGAAAAGGGGGAATTCGAACTTCCAATTATCCAACATTCTTCAATATTTTGTCTAGTCGCTTCTAAATCTAAATGGATGTGCCCTAGTGAAGGAAAGTAGAGTTTATCTACAACACTATTGTAAGACTTATAAGTCAACTTGCTTTTCACTTTATCGGATATTATGGGAACAAGTGAAACAACTAATGTTTTAGGTTCTACTTTAATATCAGGGAAGTTTTCACTAAGGTTTAGTATCGTGCTAGGCATTTGATCCGCGATGCTCTTTTCTAGTTCATGAGCTTCAACAAATCTTATAAAGCTTGAATGAGAGCGGCCTTCTGCAGGCTGATCAACAATAAAGTAACTTGCATCCTTAAAGTTCCAATTGCAAAGATCAACTTTAGCCTGTGCTATGTAGTGAGCTAATTTGTTTTTCATACCATATTCATTTGGCAATAAAACAAAAACTTGTTTTCTCTTAAGGATATCTTCCTTGAGCTCTGATAGTTCATCCCAGATTTTTTGTTCAGTGACTTTATGAGATTTTGCTGATGCATCTGAAAGATAAACTAGTTCATCCGATGCGTAAGAACAGTCAGTCATCGCTAAAGCCATTTCTTCAAACGAGATTAGCTCATGGAAATCATGGCAAGATGTAAATCCTTCCATAGCATGCTTGTGTGAAAACATTGGCTTTGTTTGCGACAGGGCCTCCGCAACTTTAATTTTCAGACCTGTTGAAAATTCCATGGGAATAATAGCAGCATGAATGTCATCATAAAATTGGTCAATGCTATCTACGTACCCAACGGTCTTGAAAAATGGGTTATCTTGAACTTCTATTTCATTACAAATAGAACCTGCTATTTCAACAGTTAGCGGGGCGCAATATTTTTTGAAGATAGGGGTGGCGCGCTCCATAAATCTTAAAATATTAACTCTGTTAATATTATTATTAGCACCAATGAAGCCAAATGTTACGCCATTTTCAAAGTTGGGAGTAGAGGCTTCTCTTCTATCGTCAATATGTAGAAGCGTAGAGACCTTCGCTTTTGTCCCCATATTTTTAAAATCAGCTTCTTCTTCTTCCTTAATTGCCCAAACTAAATCTGCACGGTCTAGCGCAAGAACTTCCTGATCTTCCGTGGTATGAAAGAATTCTTTTCCTATACCCTGACTAGCGAGTAACTCTCGTCTGCCACTAAATTTGTCATGTGTATCGAGGACTTTGTAGGTTTTTTCTTGCGCAAATTCAAGCGCTTTACTCAACCAGGTATAGTTTACAATACAAACATCGTACTCACGAGAGGCGAATGTTTTAGATAGGTGATTCTCGAGTGCCCAGTCCCACCATTCATCTATATGATGGTCGTCACCTTCTTTTGGCCAGTC
>NYTP01000132.1 GCA_002683575.1 Bermanella sp. | reverse complement strand
GTACGCGGCCCAATGGCCACCATGTATGCCGGTCGTCCGTGGACCATTCGCCAATATGCAGGGTTTTCTACGGCTGAAGAATCCAATGCGTTTTACCGTAAAAACTTAAAAGCCGGTGCGCAAGGTGTCTCTGTTGCATTCGATTTAGCCACACACCGTGGTTACGACTCTGACCACGAACGGGTAACCGGTGATGTGGGTAAAGCCGGTGTCGCCATTGATTCGGTTGAAGACATGAAAATTTTATTTAATGAAATCCCATTAGATAAAGTATCGGTATCCATGACCATGAACGGCGCCGTACTGCCGATTCTTGCTAACTATATTGTGGCGGCAGAAGAGCAAGGTGTGTCACAAGATAAATTATCGGGCACTATTCAAAACGATATCTTAAAAGAATTCATGGTGCGTAATACCTATATTTACCCACCTGCGCCATCCATGAAAATCATCGGCGATATTATTGGTTATACCTCTACTAATATGCCGAAGTTCAACAGTATCTCTATTTCGGGTTACCACATTCAAGAAGCGGGCGCCGACGCCGCACTGGAGCTGGCTTACACATTAAGTGACGGGCGAGAATATGTGCGCACCGCCATTAACGCAGGTTTAGACGTGGACACCTTTGCGCCACGCTTATCTTTCTTCTGGGGCATCTCCATGAACTTTTACATGGAGATTGCCAAACTGCGTGCGGGCCGCTTATTGTGGAATCGCATCATGGCTGAATTTGAACCCAAAAATCCAAAGTCATCGATGTTGCGCACCCACTCACAAACCTCGGGCTGGTCATTGACCGAACAAGACCCTTACAACAACGTGGTACGCACCACCATCGAGGCTATGGCTGCCGTATTTGGTGGCACCCAATCCTTGCATACGAATGCATTGGATGAAGCAGTTGCCCTGCCCACTGAATTCAGTGCCCGCGTGGCGCGTAATACACAAATTATTATTCAAGAAGAAACGGGGATTCCACAAGTGGCTGACCCTTGGGGCGGCTCTTATATGATGGAGTCGCTAACCCAGCAGCTGGCTGATCGCGCTTGGGAGCTCATCGAAGAAATCGAAGAAAAAGGTGGCATGGCAAAAGCCATTGAAGAAGGTTTACCCAAACTGCGCATAGAAGAAAGTGCCGCGCGCAAACAAGCGCGCATTGATCGCGGCGAAGATGTCATTGTGGGTGTCAATAAACACCAACTAGAAAATGAAGATGACCTGGACATTTTAGAAGTGGATAACGTCGCCGTACGTGAATCACAAATAAAACGCCTGCAAAGCATTCGTGCAAGTCGTGATGACGCAGCGGTCAAACAAGCATTAGCCAATATCACCGCTGCCGCCAAAAGTGGTAAAGGAAACCTGCTAGACTTAAGTGTCAAAGCCGCGCGTTTGCGTGCCACAGTAGGGGAAATTTCCGACGCCATGGAAGAAGAATTTGGTCGCTACCAAGCACAATCTCGCACCATTAGCGGTGTGTATGGTGCTGGTTATGAAAACGATGCCGATTGGCAACAAATTAAAACTGACATCGAAGCCTTTGTTGAGCAACACGGGCGTCGCCCGCGCATGCTGGTGTGTAAAATGGGACAAGACGGTCATGACCGTGGTGCCAAAGTTGTAGCCACCGCGTTTGCTGATGTGGGTTTTGATATTGATTTATCACCCATGTTTTCAACCCCAAGCGAAGTGGCCAAACAGGCCATCGAAAATGATGTGCACGTTATCGGTGTGTCTTCACTTGCGGCTGGCCACAAAACCTTGGTGCCGGATTTAATCGCCGAACTTAAAGCACAAGGAGCCGATGATATCGTGGTCATAGCAGGTGGTGTGATTCCTAAGCAAGATTATGATTTCTTATACACCGCCGGTGTAAAAGGCATTTTTGGCCCCGGTACAAAAATTCCGGTCAGTGCTCGTAAAGTGTTAGATGCCATTAACGAAATGCAAGGTTAAATTTAGCATGACCATTTTGTAGGAGGACACTTGCGCGCGATATGTTGCAGCGATTGAGCAACGCCATCGCGCACAACCGCCCTCCCACAAATCCACACAATCAAATTCGCTTTGGCACCCAGTGTTTTAAAACATGATCAACATAAACGACATAACATGCGGTAACCGTCGCGCCCTTGCTAAAGCCATTACCTTGGTGGAAAGCAAACGAGATGAGCATCGTGAACAAGCACAAGACTTGCTTAACCAACTCTTGCCTAATACTGGAAACAGTATTCGCATAGGCATTACCGGCATCCCCGGTGTCGGTAAGTCCACCTTCATTGAAGCCTTTGGTTTACATTTAATACGCCAAGGCAAGAAAGTTGCGGTGTTAGCGGTTGACCCAAGCTCTCCACTAAGAGGTGGCAGTATCCTGGGAGATAAAACCCGTATGGAGCTGCTCAGCCGCGAACCCAATGCGTATATCCGCCCTAGCCCATCAGAAGGTGCCCTAGGCGGCGTTGCACAAAAAACCCGTGAAACCATGCTGTTGTGTGAAGCTGCGGGCTTTGATGTGATTCTGGTTGAAACCGTGGGGGTGGGACAAAGTGAATATGAAGTAGCGGCTATGGTGGACTTCTTCTTAGTGCTTATGCTGCCTAATGCCGGTGACGAACTGCAAGGGATCAAGCGTGGCATCATGGAACTAGCAGATGCCCTAGTGATTAACAAAGCCGATGGCGAAAGTATTAACTTGGCCAAGCAAACACAAAGCCACTATAAAAATGCATTGAAGCTTTTAAGCCAAGAAAGCTTTTGGTCACCACAGGTAAAAGCCTGCTCAGCCCAAGAGAATATCGGTATCAGTGATGTTTGGGAGATGATCTGTCAATTCCAAAGTGAAGCACAAGACAATGGTTACTTTGAGCACAACCGTGCAAAACAAAGTCGCGAATGGTTAAAAAAATTAATACAAGAAATGTTGGAATTAAAGCTCAAGCAACACCCCGATGTAAAACAGCAGTTACCTCAATTACAACAAGATGTTTTAGATCAAAAGATCACCCCGTATAATGCCGCGCAACACATCATCAAGTTACTGTAATTATGTCTTTGAATAACGATGCCGTAAGCGCCCAACTATCGGCGTTTTTTCAAGCCCACTTGCCCATCACTCAGTTCATGAATATGGATGTTGAAAAGTATGATGGGCAAACACTCACTCTGAGTGCACCACTGGCACCTAATATTAATGATAAACAAACGGCCTTTGGGGGCAGCTTGTATAATGCGGCTGTTATGGCGTGTTGGGGGATGGCGTATTTAAAAACACGTGAGGCCGGTATTGAGTGCAACCAAGTGGTCACTAAAGGCAGTATCGAATATAAGGCGCCGGTTCATGGAGATATTCGCGCCATTTGTCATGCGCCCAGCAAAGAGGTGATTGAGCAGTTTATTGAACACTTTAAACACAAAGGCCGTTCACGTATCACACTCAATGCGACGATTGAGTGCTCAGGTAAAACAGCCGTTGAATTTGAAGGCACTTACGCTATTTTAAGCGAATAGCGTAAAGCCTATTCTATTGGGCTAGGCGTTAAAAAATACGCGAGCCCAAGAACCATTGCTTGATATGTTCCGCTGCCAATGCAGGGTTTTCTTGCATAAAGCAATGACCACCTTCTATGGTTTCTGAAGAATACGCGCGCAACTGGCTTAGTTTCTCTACCGAACGTGCAATAAACGGGAACGACTCTTGTGCCACTAAAATTTTACAAGGTGCGTTTACTTTACTAAGGTTCGACCAAAGCTTTTTCGGGTAGCTACCAAAGATTTTAGACTCCACCGAGGTTGGGCATTTCAATGTCACACCTTCTTCACAATCCGCTAGGGCATTGTCCACATAAGCTTGAAGTGCCTCTTCACACCAACCCTTGAAAGCACCACGATCACGGAAATATTCCATCGCTTCTTCACGGCTTGCCCATGTAGTGACGCGACTACGGGCTTTTTTCGCTAAGGGCGTATTCTCTAACAAGCCAAATAAATCACTGACACCCATGACACTGATCATACCTTTAGAAAAGATCACAGGGTCAAGTAACATGGTCTTTTTAAAACGCTTTTCATCACTGCCTGCCATTAAGCCGGTGATGACACCGCCATAGCTGTGACCAAGGCCAAAAATTGGTGTAGTGGCTTGAATTTGATGAGAGAGATTATTTAACACACTGGACATAAATTTAGCCGTGTCGTTCCACACGTTAAATTCATTACCCAAACCGCTGTCACCGTGACCAGGCAAGTCAGGAATGATTAAATCAAAATCTTCCGCTAATAGATCCAGCATAGGCTTATACGTCAGGCCACTAAATCCATTACCGTGTAAAAACACAATCACCGGCTTACCACTAAAACGAGTGCGCCAGCCGCGTAGTGAAAAATCAGTTTTGATCTGAAATGACCAGGGTTCCAATACTACAGACATAACATTCTCTTAGGCAAAACAATAAATCAGCGGCGCAATATACGCCCTTATGGCAAATTTTGATATGACCTTTTCACACACTTTTATCGCCCATGTTAACGCACAGTTCTAACAGGCGTTGCGCGTACCGGTCATGAGCATTAACATGAGGCCCTTGCTCACCAAAAGGTCATGACATGAAATCGTTGTTTCTGGTTATATTATTGATATTTAGCACTCATGCTGTGAGCCAAGCTCAAGATACTATCTTGGTTCTGGGTGATAGCTTAAGCGCTGGCTATGGCATAAAAATTGAGCAAAGCTGGCCAAGCCTTCTACAACAAACGTTAGACCCGTCTGAGGAAAAATACAAAGTCCATAATGCTAGTATCAGCGGGCAAACCAGCAGTGAGGGATTACGCCAGATCGACCAATTATTACAATTGACGCAACCTAAACTCGTCATTCTGGCACTGGGCGCAAACGATGGACTTCGCGGTTTATCACTTAATCAAATGCAGTCTAACCTACAAGGCATTATTAATAAGAGTTTACGTAACAATGCCCAAGTATTATTGCTTGGTATTCGCGTGCCGAGCAATTATGGGCGTCGCTATGGCCAGATGTTTAGCGATACTTTTGTACAGCTAGCCAAACAAAACAAGATCCCTTTTGTGCCTTTTATGCTGGCACCACTTGAGAGCGTGATCAATGAAAATAACCGAGGTGAATACATTCAAGGCGATGGCCTTCACCCTACCGCCAGGTCGCAACCACTTATCCTTGAGTACCTTTTGCCCAAAATTCAACCGTTAATTAAGTAAACATTAGGCCGTATAATTTACATTCGACCCTCGCTCTGTAAAAACTGACGGCTTGATATAGCTATTCTTAACGCTCGGCTGATTGTTATCTTTAGCGTCGTATTCACGCCGCTGCATGTACTCACTGGTTTCTTCCCTTTTTCCACTGCCTAGGGTCGATAGAATCCCTTGTTGTAGGTCACCCACCTTATAATACGCACTGGCTAAAAAACCACTCTCAAATCGATTGATCAAAACTTCATCATGACGCCAATTATATTCATATTCTTTTTTACCAAGTTGGCTGTCGTATTTTAATAGTAAACGACGCGACTGGGTTTGCGTTGAATCGTCTTCTGTCTTGCCTTGAACTAGGTGACTGGATTGACTGACTTCCATCGTTAAGTTGTATCGACCACGGCTATTGAGGTTTCCGGATTGACTTCTCTTTGAAGAAAAATCCGCTTTAAAATCAGGAAGACCATTTATTTTGGAATGATTTGCTTCAGAAACTGATTGGCCAGGCATATCACTCACCGAGCTTTTTTTATTAAATTGATCAGCGGTCAGGGCCCGTATCGCTTGTCCCATAACAACTGTTGCTTCTTTGGGTGTTGCGCCTATCGACTGTAATAATGTTTGCCCTGTTTGAGACTCTTGAAATAATGCCTGTACACCGGATATAAAAAAATCAGTCACCCTTCCCTTAAGTGATGAATCACCTGTATGTTCATTTCCTAAAATCCCCATACCCGCTTTCACTTGGTCGATGACCCACTGGTAATCCATCCTCCCATAAGTGTTGAGCACATCTTTGGGTTGTTTGCTTAACGCTAGGTTATGCTGCTCTTGCTGTCCATTCAAATGATTATATTGATACCATTGAGCCTCGATTTCTTTTCTACCGTTGCCAACTAAATTCTTTTCAAATTCTAAGCGCTGTTTTAAATTACCCTGATCTTGCTGAGCGGCTAACGCTATATCTTTAACTCCCTTTATATTGGCAAAATCAAAGCTAGCTTGCTGATTCGCCCCACCTGAAAACATCCCCTCTAGGGTTTTACTGATTTGTAAAAAAACCTGCTTTAGTTTTTCCGAATCTTCTGTGCTTAATTCGTGACTAAGGGTAAGAGAAACGTCTCTCACTCGACCAGACACACTTTGGTCAATCTTTAACTCAATAGACTGCCCCGAACTGAACCCCAGTTTAAGATGTAAACCTGTACCTACGTATTTTTCATGACTGACATTAGGGCGTGCACGCCTTGCACTATCTAGGGTATTTTCTACGGGCAATAAAGACTGTTTGGGCGATTCTAGAACAGAGCTAGGATTCATCGCCACCTGATTTAAAAGACCAGATAAAGAAGATGAGGAAATCAAAAAGAAACCCTCATTCGCGTTTGCCCCATCACTCATCACCTTGTAAGCGCCCTATTAAGACAATATCGGCCAGTCTAAGGTTTTTTAAAATACAAAAAAGCACGCTAATTGCGTGCTTTTAGACGATTCAAGTTTAAGGCTATTGCTTGTGAATCCATTTAATATGGGTAGATACTCTCCGCGTAAGTCGCCAGCTCTTGTAATAGCTCATGCTGCTCTACTGGTGCCGTTTGCGCGGCGTCGTTTATAGCTTTTGCAAACTGTTCGTAGTTCAAATACTGGCCATTATTAGGACCCAGTAATTTTTGCGTACGATACTCTTCCCATTTTTCACGCTCGTCACTGTTTAAGGTTTCTAAGTAGTTACGCGCACGGTAACGAAACAGCATATCCTCTAAACGGCGGTCTTGAAATGCAAACGGCATATCATCCAATGCTTCAGGGTGAGCCTCACGTATTTGCACCATGGCGGCTTTATCAGATGGGCTGAAAAAACCGCCCGTGTAAAGCATTGCATCTGGATCGGTTTGGGCTTCAAATTCACGATGCATAACCGCTTGTAATTTTTGCGTAAGGTTATGCCCACGAGCTTGATAATCTTTAATAATGGCGAGATGCTCACGCATTTTATTACCATCCAACTGCCATTTTGCGGCAATTTCAGGTGTCACCATTTTCCCTGGTAAGACAACTGGGCACTTATTAATGTGAATACTCTTTAACGCAATGCGTTCCACCCCTTGTGCCGCCAACTGCTCTTTCGTGGTAAATAAACGCTGCTGGATCTGCTCGACACTCAGCTCAAATAAATCCGTTGGATTTTGCAGCAAGTCAAAACACATGACTGCATTTTTATTCTTAGCGTCCACCGCCAATGGAATCATCATGGCTGCACAGCCACGATCCACACCCAGCATACCGGAAATATGTAAAACCGGGCGCTGATGAACGGTATCCAGTAACGGCGCGACTGCATCTTTACGGCGTAAGTTGAATAAGTGCTCATACAGTTTTGGCTGCTTTTCTTTCACCAACTTAGCAAGACCAATGGTTGCATAAACATCACTGAGTGCATCATGGGCATTTTCATGCACAATGCCGTTAGCAGCACTTAAGTTTTCTAATTTAAAGCTAACTTTGCCATCTTCACCTTTTGGCCAATTAATCCCTTCAGGGCGAAGTGCATACGCGCAGCGCATCATGTCAAGAATATCCCAACGACTGTTGCCGTTTTGCCATTCACGCTGATATGGATCTAAAAAATTACGATATAAGGTATGACGCGTTACTTCGTCATCAAAACGAATGCTGTTGTAACCGGCTGCGCAGGTACCAGGAACACTAAATACATCGTTAATACGGGCAATAAAATCCGTTTCGATCATACCTTTTTGTTGGCAGGTTTGCGGGCTAATTCCAGTGATAAGACAAGCAATTGGATGCGGCAAATAATCATCAGCTTG
>NYTP01000131.1 GCA_002683575.1 Bermanella sp. | reverse complement strand
TCGGCGAGAATGAAGGTTTTATTAAGGGCGGCTTCAATTTGCTGAATTTTACGGGCTTGGTTGGATTGCTCTGTAACGTCGCGGGCGGACGCCACTACCTGCCCACTTTCAGGGTCAATGCTGGTGCTCCATGACAGTGTGACGTATTCACCACTGGATGAGTTAAAGCGGTTTTCAAAATGGGTGGAGCTTTCACCATGTTTGATGCGCTTGAATTCTTGTAGGGTTTTTTCAATGTCTTGAGGGGCAATTAAGTCTCTGATGGATTTGCCAATCAGTGATGATTTTGGGTGGCCTAATACCCGGGTAAACGCATCATTAACATCCACAAAGAAGCCATCCAAGCTCACAATGCACAATAATTCCCTGGATTGGTCAAAGAAGCGTTTATAGCTGCTGTAAGGCATGGGGCCTCATGATGTTAACTGATTTAAATTCAGTGTAGATCATATCCCCGGGCTTTGAGGTTACTGGTCGGGGGCGGGTGGTTGCTGGTGAATAGGGTTATTCACCCGCGCATAGGCATTGGGTGCAAATGACTACGGTTATTCACCCGCAGGTGCGGGTTCGTACATCTGTGGCAATGAGGTTTTGTAGGAGCTTGCACCTGCGAGCGAATCGGCACACATATTCACCCGCAGGTGCGGGTTCGTACATTTGTGGCAATAGGGCTTGAAGGCGCTTGCACCTGCGAGCGAATTTGGTTTTTTCGGGCGTGGGGTTGCATGCCCCATGAGAAGCGCGAATGCTTTGGGTACACCCTCGTACAGGCATTAAGTGCAAATGACTTCAATTATTCACCCGCATACCCAATGCACCCTCTTCGCTCGCGGGGCACTCTGGGGGCGGGTTCGTACTGGTTTGATTCAATCACCCTGTTAAAAATAAGCTAAATTCTGGGCATAAAAAAACCCGCGCTGGGCGGGTTTCTTTTGTTGTTGGCTTGGGCTGTTTAGGGCTTAGCGAACAACGGATACGTCTTCTGCTTGTAGGCCTTTTTGACCATCTACCACGCTAAACTTAACCGCTTGGCCTTCGCTTAGTGAACGGTGGCCGCTGCCACGAATGCTGCGGAAATGAACGAACACGTCGTCGCCATTGTCACGGGTTACAAAGCCGAAGCCTTTTTTCACATTGAACCACTTAACAACACCGCGCTCACGGCCGTCATCCACGTCTGACTCAACAAGAGTGCCAGTGCCGCGACGCTTGAATTGGGTTTGATTAAACGAACTTGCTGAAATAAATAACACAACAAATGCCACAAATGCGGCGGCTAGGTATGCAAGTACGGCACCTTCTTGTTGTAGGAAGAATGACGCTGCGCCTTGGTCGGCAATTGGTTGAGTGAATGTGAAGATAGCGCTACCGCCAGTCACAGAGAACAGTGCTGCCATTAATGCGGGTGTTGGTATGGCCAGCAGCACACAGACTAATACTTTTTTAAATAGTGAATTTTGCATCTTTAACCTTCTTTCTTACGTAATTTGTCAGTTGTTACACTTGCTTGGTGTACAATTCAGGCAAGCCTGTGTATCTAATATGAATTAGCGTTAAAAATCAACACGATAGAAATTATGACTCAATCCGACCAAGACCACATTGAAGACCTACAAATCCGCATTGCTTTCTTAGAGCAAAGTGTAGATGAGATGAATGAAATCGTGACCAATCAGCAGTCGCAAATTAACATGCTTGAACGCGCTGTGAAGCACTTAAGCAGCCGTTTGGACCAATCTGGCTCGAACAATATTCGCAGCCCTGAAGACGAAACCCCACCGCCCCATTATTAAGCCATTATTCAAGCTTATAAGCGCTTTCAAAACAGAGCGTCGAATATTAAAAAGCCAGCAGTTGCTGGCTTTTTTGTTTCTGCTATTGAAAGCCCACGCTATTAGGCGTTGGCCTCTTGCAGGGCTTGCTCGATCCAGGCAAAGGCACTGGGTTCATCATGGAAGGTTTTCATTTGTTTGATGTCGATGCCCTTGATGGTTTGCTTGGCAGCAAACTCGTGCAGCGGGTTGCAGATGACAAAACCAATGAAATCACAGCCGTGATTGGCGGACCAATTAAATTGCGACCAAATACGCTGTTGCACATCTGGGCCACCGGTTTCGTAGTCATGGTAGATATTGAGTATCCCCCACACTTGCCCCTTTAGGGTGGCGGCCATGTGAGCAAACTTGGTTTCGTACTCGGTCACCCCTTCAAGATTAAACGCCCCTTTGGGGCGACATATGAAGAGGTTACCTTGTAGTTCGACGTCATTTAGACCATGTTGCATGCGCTGCACGTTCCTACTGCGCGCTAACTCTGGGTTAGCGCAGGGGGTTAATTACGTCTGTTACGTAAGGTTAATCGAGCCAGTAATAATAGCAGCAAGGTTAGCAATACCGGAATAATGGCGATATTAAGTATTTTCAACCAACTGCCTAGGCTTTCGATGTCTTTATCCAGCTCGTGACGCACATCACGTAAGGCTTTACGAATGCGCAGCTTTTCTTGCTGGAAACCATTAAGCGTGGCTTCTTGCTCTGGGCTTAGGGTTAAGCTGTCTTGGTCGCGCTGGGTTTCTAGCTCGGCCATGCGCTGCTCGGTTTCTTCAAGCTGACGCTGAAGCGCTTGTTCGTTCTCGTAGAACTTACTTTGCGCTTGTTGCTCAAGGTCTTGCACCACTTCAAACGGGCGAGTAAAACGACCACGGCTTCGAATGGTAATGAGGTCATTGCTGCCCAAGTACTGCTCCACCATGTTTTGCGCTAAGGCGCCGTTGTCGGCCCAAGGCTGCATGATGCGTTGACCAAAGAAGTTTTGTACTTGTACCCATAGACGGTCACTTAATACATCGGTATCGGCCACCACCATCACGTTAATATTGTCGTTGCTGGCCACATGCGCCGGTACTTCTTCTAGTGTGGCCGGAGCTTCATCAAAATAGCTGTTGGCTTGGCCACTCACACGAGCCGCTAACACATAGCTGTCACCGGTGGCGGCGAAGTCTTGCATGAGCTGCCTTGGATCATGGGACAAGTTATAACGGTTGATGTCCACTGGCTGTGCCATGGTACTGGACCAGACCAATGCATCAAATGTGGTGCTGGCCTCTTCACTTGGTAGCACATAACCGGTGCTGGCAAAGTTGATGGTTTCAAGCTCACCGGTGGTGACTTCGTTAGGGTTTAGGCCATCTATTTGCACACCTAATAAACCCAGATGACGAACCGGTGGCATACCTTGGCCCGTTGAAATGGTTAAACCGTACTGACCATCAATAATGACCTGGCTGTCATCGAATTCCACGCCCCATTGTTTAAGTAGTGGCTGCAGCGGATTAATCGCCAGCTCTTCTTGGCCCATGGCCCCTTGTGCTTTGGTTTCGGCTTTTGGGTCAACAAAGGCAATGAGCTTACCGCCGCCCATGACAAACTGATCCAGAGCATACAAGCTGGTTTCATCCAGGTTAGAAGGCTGCACCACGATGAGTAGTTGAATCTCTGGGTCTACGGTTTCTATTTCATCTTCTACCCAGCGCACATCGTATAGCTGATCCAGTTGCTCAAACACGGCCCAAGGTGGGGTGGTGCCACCGCGCTGCATATCAAAGCCACCGCGCATATCAAGGCTGGTCATTAAGCCCACCACTGGAATACTGGTTTGGCTTAAACGATAAATCAGTTCGCTGATTTCGTATTCTAAGAAGGGCTCTTTATCCGGCTGGAAAAAGCCAATGACCGAGCTGTCACCTTTACTATTGCTGGCATGCAAACCAAAGTACACGTCATCACCGGTGGCGATGGGGACGGCTTGAAGGCCTGCTTCGGCGGCTTGGTCTTCTGCTTCAGAGAAGGGTTCTGGGTCAATCATGTTTAAGCTGAGCTTGCCGTCAGATAACAAAACATACTCTTGAAGCAGTTCTTCAACTCGCTTGGCGTAACTGCGCAGTGCGGTTAAGTCTTTGCTGGCTTTGTCAGAGAAGTACAGGTTTAAGGTCACTTCTTGCTCTAAGTTGCCCATGATGTTTTTACTGCCTTGTGACAGGCTATAAATATTTTGCTCGGTTAAATCGACTCGTGCGCCTTTGAAGATAAATTGGCTGAGCATCAATACCAGCACAAAACACACAGAGGCCAATACAAACTTTAATACGGACGGTTTCATATTATTCTCCTTGTGTTATTTGGCTTTGTTGCGTTGCAGCATCACTTGCGTGAAGTACAACCAAAGGGCCATCATGGCAAAAAAGTAAGTGATGTCGCGTAAATCTAATACGCCGCGAGCAATGGCATCAAAGCGGGTTAAAAAACTTAAGCCGGCAATGAAATCAATCATGCTTTGTGGCGCCCAAGCAAAACTGTCTAGCACCATGGGCACACCGCTCACCATAAAGATAAAACACACCACCACGGTAAAGATAAACGCCACAATTTGGTTTTTGCTGCAAACCGACATGCAACTGCCTATGGCCAAAAAGCTACCGGCCATTAACCACGAGCCAATGTAACCTGCTGCAATCACACCGTTATCAGGGTCACCAAGATAAGCCACGGTTAACC
This sequence comes from Bermanella sp., assembly GCA_002683575.1. Taxonomy (GTDB): domain Bacteria; phylum Pseudomonadota; class Gammaproteobacteria; order Pseudomonadales; family Oceanobacteraceae; genus Bermanella. The sequence goes on along the minus strand of NYTP01000131.1, from coordinate 4,279 downwards.
ACATTGGGAACGTCAGCACTAAGGCTAAACCGGCAAACACCCAAGCGGCTAAAAACTTGCCTATTACGGCATTGGTTTGGCCAATAGGTAAGGTCATGAGCAATTCTATGGTGCCCATTTGGCGCTCAGGTGCCCACAGGCCCATGGCAATGGCAGGCATAAAAAATAGGTATAACCAAGGGTGAAAGTTAAAAAAGGCACTTAAATCCGCTTGGCCTTTTTCATAAAAATGCCCAAGGTAAAAACTAAACACACCCGACAAAACCAAGAACATTAAAATGAACACATAGGCAATGGGGGTGGCAAAATAACTGTGCAGTTGGCGCTGCATGACAATGGTTGTCATATTCATGTTAAACGTCATGGCATGCTCCTTATACGGTTTGGGCGCGGGTCACTTGACGGAATACATCGTCAAGGCGGCCTTTTTCTAGGTGAATGTTTTCAACTTCCCATTGTTTGTCGTCTAACCAACGCACCACTTCGGGTAATAACATCTGGCCGTCTTTAGGGAATAACATAAAGGTGCGGTCTTCGGGTTCGGCCACGGCCTCGACTGTTTCAATTTGATCAATGCTGGCTAATTGCTGTTGTGCATCCGCGTATTCGTCTGCCAATTGCAAACAAATGGCATTATGGTGTCGGCTTTGGCGTTCTAGCTCATCGGGTTTACCATCTAATAACAACTGGCCTTCACTGATGATTAGGGCGCGGGAGCACACGGCGCTCACTTCTTCCAAGATATGGGTGGAGATAATCACAATTTTATCTTTGGCCAAACCTTTAATGAGTTCACGCACCTGATGTTTTTGGTTTGGATCCAGACCGTCTGTGGGTTCGTCCAGAATTAACACTTTTGGGTCGTGAATAATGGCTTGGGCTAAGCCCACACGACGGGCAAAGCCCTTAGATAAGGTGTCGATGGGTTTGTTGAGTACCGGCGCTAATTCCACTTGCTCAATGACTTTCGCTAAGCGCTGCTCGGCCTGCTCACCCTTTAAACCACGTACTTTGGCGATAAATTGCAAAAACGCGATTACGGTCATTTCGCCATAGGCTGGTGCCCCTTCGGGTAAGTAACCCATGATGGTTTGCACCGCTTGAGGGTCTTGGCTGACGTGCATGTCAAATACACTCACCTTGCCATCACTGGGCTCTATAAAGCCGGTGATCATTTTCATGGTGGTGGATTTACCGGCCCCGTTAGGGCCTAAAAAGCCCAGAACTTCCCCTGGGCAGACATCAAAACTTAAATTATTGACCGCTGTAAACTGGTCAAATCGCTTTGTGAGATTTTGCACACGAATCATGATTAAACTCTCTGTTATTATTAGGCGCTGTTTAGTCTTTTTAAAAAGAAAAAAGTTTCAGCCCGATGTTCGAGTGCTGTCAATATAGCGTCACTTTTTCTGATTACAACAGCTCTATTAAGGCTTTGACCAAACAGGGTGGGATTTTAGCGTTGGTTTGTACATAAGACCTGCTACAATTCGCCATTATTTTACGTAACCGACTATGGTTTTAGTGTGTGGTCGGGATTTACAACCCATGAAGCTATTTTGGCTTTTGGTTTACTTTAAAGGTGATGACTTTGCGCGCCCTAGTTTCTCTTATTAATACGTTTTCTCGCGGGCTTCTTAAAATTTGGGTTAGAACCAATGTGGTGGGAGCAAAAGAGTCCCAAGATGTCATTTCACAAGATGCCGAGCAGCCAATTTTTTATGCCCTGCCCCACCGCTCTTACTCTGCAAGCTTGGTGTTGGACAGTGAAACCCGTAAAAATAACCTGCCCCACGCCCTAGAGCCCATCGAGATCGCAGGCACTAAGTTTAATAACCGTATTATTTATTTGTCGCGCCCTGAGGGTAATTGGTTGCGCCGTCGTGCCATGCCGTATTTGCATAAGTCCGTGCCAGACATGATCGACGTTTGCCAAAACAACCCAGACATCAAGGTTAAAATCATTCCCGTCAATGTATTTTGGGGGCGATCTCCGAATAAAGAAAAAAGCTTTTTGAAAATTTGGCTGGGGGATTCTTGGTCCGTTGCCAGTAAGCTGCGTCGTTTTGTCAGTATTTTATTAAATGGCCGCAATACCTTTGTTCATATTAGTGAGCCACTGGATATTCAAAACGTCATTAGCGAAAGTCCAAAAATGGAAGCGCCTCGCTTAATTCGTAAATTAGGCCGTGTATTACGTGTGCACTTTCGTCATACCCGCAGCGCGGTTATCGGCCCTGACTTATCCCACCGCCGAACACTTGTTCACCGTTTGATTCGTAAACCCATGGTTAAAGCGGCCATCGAACAAGAGATGGCCGAAAAAGGCATCAGCTATGATAAAGCCGCCGCGAAAGCCATTAAGTACGGCGACGAAATTGCCTCTAACCAAAGCCACAGCACCATTCGATTTTTAGATATCGTACTGACCTGGGTTTGGAATAAATTATATAACGGTGTTCAGGTTCAAAACCTTGAGCAGCTTTCTACCACGTATAAAGATAACGAAATCATTTATGTGCCGTGTCATCGCAGCCACATTGATTACTTATTACTGTCTTATGTGTTGTTTAAAAATGGCTTTGTTCCCCCACAAATTGCCGCGGGCATTAATTTAAACCTACCCGTGGTTGGGCCAATTCTGCGCCGTGGCGGTGCTTTCTTTATGCGCCGAAGCTTTAAAGATAACCCGCTTTACAGTGCGGTATTTGATGAATATTTACATGCCATTTTCACCTCGGGTTATTCAACCGAATACTTCATTGAAGGTGGCCGCTCACGAACAGGACGCACCTTAAAACCCCGTGCCGGTATGCTGGCCATGACGGTGCGCAGTTTCTTACGCGATAGTCACAAGCCTATTGTCTTTATGCCGGTTTATATCGGTTATGAAAAAGTATTCGAAGGGGGCACTTACCAAGGTGAACTGCGCGGTAAGACCAAGAAAAAAGAATCGCTACTGGGGGTATTTAAAACCCTTAAAGATTTGAAAAAGAATTTTGGCCGCGTATACCTAACCTTTGGTGATGCCATTGATTTAAACCAATACTTAGAAACCAAACGCCCAGGTTGGAAAGGTGAAGATCACGGTGCGGATTACCGTCCAGAGTGGACAAAAGACGTGGTCAACGAATTGGCCATTGATGTGGTCACCGGTATTAATAAAGCAGCGGCCCTAAACCCAATTAACATGTTGGCACTGGCCATTTTAGCGGCACCAAAACAAGCCATGGATGAAGCGGTTCTGGCACAAACTTTAAACCTATACCGCGAACTGGCGAAAGACATGCCTTACAGTCACTTAACCACCCTACCTGAAGGCGATGGTAACGACTGGATCAAATACGCAGAAGATATGAACGTGGTCGAACGTTTAAGCCACCCTCTTGGTGATATTATTCGTGTGGACGAAGCACAAGCCGTGATGCTGACGTACTACCGCAATAACGTGATTCATCTGTTTGCTATTCCGTCTATGTTGGCGTGTTTATTTATTAACAATGTCAAAATGAAACGCCACGATGTGGTTCGTTTTGCAAAAACCATTTACCCATATTTAAAAGCTGAGTTATTTTTGCATTGGCAAGAAGACGAAATCACCACGGTGATTGATCAGTGGTTAGATTTGTGTGTTAAGAAAGGCTATTTAACTCAGGACGGTGAAAACCTGGTTCGCCCATCGGTGAGTTCGAATAATTATATTATGCTGTCTGCCCTATCTCAGCAGGTCATTCAGATTCTTGAGCGTTATTACATTGCCATTGCCCTTTTACAACGCTCAGGTACTGGCAACCTAAACAAAGACGACATGGTGAAAAACTGCTCTTTAATGGCACAGCGTATTTCAATCTTGCACGGTTTGAATGCCCCTGAGTTCTTTGATAAGTCGTTATTTAAAAACTTAATTGAAGAGTTATTGGATCGCAATGTTCTGACATTGGATGATGACGGTAACATTGGCTTTGGTGATCGCATTGAAGTGATCGCTAACGATGCGAAGATCTTACTCAATGCTGATCTTCGTCGCAGTATTCTTCAGGTAACATTAAATTAGCTAACGCCCATTTAATGTGACACACAAAAAAGGTGAGCCTGTTTAGGCTCACCTTTTTTTATGGGTGTATCAAAACAATTTTGATGATCTTGAATTATGTTTGATGGGTTGCGCAGGTGCGCTCCACCATTTTCGTTTCTACAGAAACACTGTACGAACCCGCACCGGCGGGTGATTAAGCCTATAAAAGTCATCCCCTCTGAATGACACGGTTGGTTATAGGTA
>NYTP01000130.1 GCA_002683575.1 Bermanella sp. | reverse complement strand
ACTACAATTCAAAGTATCCGGTAAGAATCTAACCCGTGCACAGGCGCAGGCGTATTTGGCGGTGTTCGGTGAAAGCCTGGATACGTTTGAAGTCTCCTTAAGTAGCCAGCTGACAAGCTTAATTAATACCTTTATGGGTCGTTAGGTTTATTTTAAAACATTTTTTAAACAATAAAAAAACCGCGCCATCACTGGTCGCGGCTTTTTAAATTGAGCGAGAGCGGTCACTTAAAGCGCCTTAACAAACACCTTACTGTTACGTTGATAGTTATACAGCTCTTTTTTCTGCGGCGGCAAATCATCAATGTGAGCGGCTTTAAAGCCACGTTCTTCAAACCACTGTGCGGTTCGGGTTGTGAGCACAAAGAGATTTTTAATGCCTTGGCTTTTGGCTTCACTCACGAGTGTGTTCAGTAAGCGGTCGCCCCGTTGACCACGACGATATTCATCATGAATGGCGACACAAGCTAGTTCGGCCATATCTTCACCGTATGGGTAAAGTGCGGCGCAGCCTAATACCATGCCGTCTTTAACAAGCACACGGAAGCGATCAATTTCGGTTTCCAGTACCTTGCGAGAGCGGCGAACCAGCACGCCTTTTTCTTCAAGAGGGCTTAGTAGATCTAAAATCCCCATAACATCTTCCATACGCGCGGTACGCAATTGCTCTTGATGATGCTGGCTCACGAGCGTGCCGCAACCATCTAGGGTGAATAACTCGGTAAGTAGTGCGCCATCTTGACTGTGTTGGATGAGCTGGCAGCGTTTTACACCACGATTCACGGCATCACTGGCGGCATTCAATTGCACCATTTGCTCGGGATTAAGGCCCTGCATGAGTAGATCAGGAATGGCGCTGGTGACCACTTCCTTGACCAACTTGCCGTCGTGTTTAATGCAATTGTTGTTACCAAATAAAATAAGTTTATCGGCTTGCAGTGCAATGGCGGTTTCGGTGGCCACATCTTCAACCGCTAAGTTAAAGGTTTCCCCGGTACGGCTATAACCCAAACAATTGAGTAAGACGATGGCGTTGTTGTCGAGTACTTTATTAATGGCCCGTTCATCGATTTTGCGCACTTCACCTGTATGGGCAAAGTCCACTCCGTCAATCACGCCGATGGGTTTGGCGATAACAAAATTGCCGCCAACCACGCGAATATCAGCGCCGTGCATGGGGCTGTTGCTCATGCCGGTTGTGAGCATTGCTTCAATTTGTGAGCGCAGTTGCCCCACGGCCTGTTGAACAGTCACCAGCATGGCTTTATCGGTAATGCGTTTATTTTCTGCAAACGTGGCGGCTTGTTGTTTGAGTTCGCACAGCTCATCAATTTGTGGTCGCGCACCATGCACCAACACCAAGCGCACACCTAGGCTGTTGAGCAAGGCGATGTCGTGAATAATGTGTTGGAACTGGTCATGGGCGAGGGTGTCTCCGCCAAGCATGATGACAAAGGTTTTGCCCCTATGTGCATTAATATACGGGGAGCTTTGTCTAAACCAGCTGACATATTGGTCGATAGAGTCGGTCACTGTGTTTTATCTTTCTTGTGTTAATCGAATTGAGTGTAAAGGCTTTTGGCGCTTACAAACAATAATGTTTAATAAATTGCTCGATGTAATTCACCATGGGCTGGATCTGGTCATGGGCGAGGAATTCATCGGGCTGGTGTGCTTGGTCAATGGAGCCTGCGCCCATGACCACGGTATCGATGTTGGCGGCAGCTAAAAACGGCGCTTCGGTGGCAAAGGCCACCGCTTCAGCGCCATGGCCGCTTAACTTCTCGGCCAATGCCACTAGCTCGCTGTGTTCTGCGCTGGCAAATGCTTCAACGCCATCAAACAAGCGGTAAAACTCAATGTTGGTTTGGGTTTGTTTGGCGATGGGGTCGAGTCGCTGCTGTATTTGAGCGCGAAGGTCATTGCTGCTCATGCCTGGGATGGTGCGTAAATCAAAGTGCAGTTCACATTGACCGCAAATACGGTTGGGATTGTCGCCACCGTGAATACAGCCCAGGTTTAAGGTTGGGCTCGGCACACTGAATGCTGTGTGTTGATGAGTGTGTTTGAGTTCGTCACGAAAGTTTATCAGTTCGCCCATTACGGTGTGCATGGCGTCCATGGCGTTATTACCCAGGCTTGGGTCAGAACTGTGGCCCGCTTGTCCGGTGATTTTGATGCCCTCCATTAAGATGCCTTTATGCATGTTGATGGGTTTTAAGCCGGTGGGCTCACCAATGATGGCGGCACGGGCTTTGGGTAGCCCGAGACTTGCTAACGCTCGCGCGCCGGTCATGCTGGTTTCTTCGTCGGCGGTGGCCAGAATAAAAATGGGAGCGATTAACTTGTTGGTATCGACTTTTTCAACCGCGGCTAACGCCAGCGCAAAAAAGCCCTTCATGTCACAAGAGCCTAAGCCATAAAACCGGTTATGTTTGTCGGTTAAGCTAAATGGATCGCTTTGCCATTTTTCAATATTGCACGGCACTGTGTCGGTATGACCGGAAAGAATTAGGCCGCCAGGGCCTTTGCCCAGTGTTGCGAGCAAGTTGTATTTTTTGCGTGTCTCATCCACACATTGAATATCAATGCTGAAGCCCAGTGTTTCACACCAGCTGGCCAGTTGATCAATGACCGCCTTATTACTCATGTCGTATTCATCCAATGTGCTGGAGATACTAGGCAAAGACAGTAACGTTGATAGGTTTTGTTTGATACCCGGTAAGTGCTTCATGCTCTCAACCTTCAATAACAAGTATGAACAGTGTATCAAAGCGGTTAAAAATGTCTTGGAGTTTCTATGATTGCTACTGAGTCTTATGGGGCTTTCTGCTAAGCTGTGCGGATAAAAAATAACAAGTGGAAGGCCATGGCCAAAGAAGTCGAACTTAAGCTCTCGTTACCCAGTCATGGGGTTGATGCATTTTTGCAAGATGCGGATCTCGGTCAACCGCAAGGTGCGCCTTTAGAGCTTGATAATCAGTATTTTGATACCCCTGAGCTTGCCCTTAATAAAGCCCATGCGGCTTTGCGTGTGCGTAAATCACAGCACGGCTTCAAACAAACGTTAAAAAATAAGGGACAAGCCATTGCCGGTTTACATGAACGCGGTGAATGGGAATACGACATTCCAACCCCGCAACTGGATTGGTCGCTATTTGCAAATGACATCCAATTAGATGCCAATTTACGTGAATCCATTGTGCCAATTTTTAAAACGGATTTTACCCGTCATGTTTGGATCAAACAGCTTGGCGAAAGCGAAATTGAATTAGTGCTGGATGAAGGTTTAATACACAACCACAAACCTAGTGGTGAGCATAACCCTGCCAGTAGCCAAAGCATTAAATTATGTGAAATCGAATTAGAGCTTAAATCAGGGCGAGTGGCGGATTTATTTACTTTTGCTAAGCAGCTAGCCGAGCGTCATCCGTTAGTCCCATGTGACATCAATAAAGCTGAGCGCGGCTATGGTCTATTGTTTGCGAATTTAAGTTTTTTTACGCCCCAAAATTTTCAGCATGCGTTACAACAACCGTCTCTTCCTATGTTGTCGCTGTTACAAGAAACCCTCACGCGTTTAAGTCGTCATTGGGATCGGTTTTCGCAGCAAGAAAACTGGTGGTCCTTATTGGTCATGAGCCGTCAGGTGAATGCGGTTTGCTGGATTCTCAGTGAATTGCCACAGTGCCCTGATGCACTGCGCGGGCGTTGGTTAGTGTTGCAGCAAGATTTAACTAAGTTACTGCAACCTGCCGATGTGGTGACAGGTTTATATGTGGATAACAATAACCATAGCCGCGGTTTGAGCCAGCGCTTGTTGTCCGTTGTAGCAGCACAATTAAGTGACGGTTTGAAAAACTGGATGGACAACAATGGCTTGGGTTTAGCCATGTTGGAGTTGGGTGAATATGTATATGCCCGCGTGCAGCAATCAGATGTTAACGGAGCGCCTTGGGTGCACGGGTTAATCAATCGCATTGCGCAAGAATTTAAGGTAAGTGATAGCGCTTTGCAGGCGTTAGCTTATGTGCTGTTGCGCTGCGGTGATCATCGCTATCAAGCGGTGAATGAAGTACTGCGTTGCCAAGCGGTGGTGAATGCCATGATTGCCGCTAAGGGCTTGCAAAACGCCATCACCGATGAAACCAGTCGCGCTAAATTAGCCAGCTGGCAGCGCCGACTTACCGTGGAAAAACGAAATTTATTAGATGCTAAAACGGCGCTTATCGCGTTATGTTGTGATTAGTTAACATTTTATTTTGCTATAAATATTGCTCGCCATGTTCAGGCGAGCTTGGATGCCAACATGAATCAGGTACAAGATTTAAAATTATCCCTCGGGGCCATTACCAACTTGCTAAAGCAAGACGGCCACTTGAGTCCTGAGCACTTGTCTGAGATTAAGCAAAAGGGCATGAACGGCTTACCTCATCCGGCTACGGCTATTCAAAGTTATCAATTAAAAAGTGCCGCTCAGCAAGACGTGAAACTGGATGAAGAACTCATCATGCGTTTGTTGGCCAAAGAAGCGCAATTGCCGTATTTCACCATCGACCCGCTCAAGGTGAAAGCCAGCCAAGTGACACCCACCATGTCGTTTGCGTTTGCCAAACGTCATGGTTTATTGCCTGTGGGTTTAACCGCGGATGTGGTCACAGTTGCCACGGCCGAGCCGTTTGACCGTCGCTGGATCGCAGACATTGAGCACATTAACCGTCGCCAAGTCGATATCGTTGTGGCCAAACCTTCCGATATTCAGCGCTATCAAGTTGAATTTTTTTCGCTGGCGGCTTCGGTTAGCGGTGCCAGTGCGTTACACCAAAAGCAAAGTACGAATTTAGAGTCTTTGGTTGAGCTGGGTAGCAAAGGCAACAGCGACGCGAATGATGAGCACATCGTTAATATTGTGGATTGGTTATTTCAATATGCGTTTGAACAACGTGCCAGTGATATCCACATTGAACCTCGCCGTGAAATTTCCAAGGTGCGTTTTCGTATCGATGGTGTGCTGCATCCTGTTTATGAGTTTCCGGCGACGGTATCCAATGCCGTGACTTCACGCATTAAAAGCCTGGGTCGAATGAACATTGCCGAAAAACGCAAACCGCAAGATAGTCGCCTAAAAACACGGACTCCCAATGGCCATGAGGTGGAGTTACGTTTAAGCACCATGCCGACGGCTTTTGGTGAAAAATTGGTGATGCGGATCTTTGATCCAGATGTGTTACTGCGCAATTTTAGTGAGCTGGGCTTCAGTAAAGAAGACGCCACATTGTGGGATTCCATGGTGCATCAAACCTCGGGCATCATCTTGGTAACAGGGCCGACGGGCTCCGGTAAAACCACCACCTTGTACAGCACCTTAAAACAACTGGCCACAGAAGATGTGAATGTGTGTACGGTGGAAGACCCCATTGAAATGGTGGAGTCCACCTTTAATCAGATGCAGGTGAACCCGACCATTGATTTAGATTTCGCCTCCGGTATTCGTACACTTATGCGACAGGACCCCGATATCATCATGGTGGGTGAGATTCGTGACAGTGAAACCGCAGAAATGGCCATTCAAGCGGCTTTAACCGGCCATCTTGTGCTGTCCACGTTACACACTAATGATGCGCCCAGTGCCATCTCTCGTTTGCAGCATATTGGTGTGCCGCACTATTTAATCAAGAGCGCAGTATCTGGTGTCATGGCACAACGCTTGGTGCGCACATTGTGCCCCCATTGCAAGCAAAAGCAGGCCACTGATATTAAATTGTGGAACGATTTAGTGCAGCCATGGAGCGCCAAAGCCCCCGAGTTTATCTATCAGCCAGTTGGCTGCCTGGAGTGCCGAAATACAGGTTACAAGGGGCGAGCGGGCCTCTATGAAGTTATGCCCATGAGTGATACATTGGCAGGGCTTATCCAAGTGCAAACAGATATGGCGCAATTAAGACGCCAAGCTATGAAAGACGGTATGCGTAACCTACGCTTAAGTGGGGCGCAGAAAGTGGCGGCAGGATTGACCACCATAGAAGAAGTATTGCGAGTGACCCCAAATGAAATGGGTTAACCCAAGGATCGACAGCAATCCACCGTTATTACGTCCGGATTCCGCACCCAGTCTGCTGGGTGCCATAAAAAAAGGTGTACCATAATGGAAGTGCCGGCCATTATTGATTTAGAAGCGTCCGGGTTTGGACGTGGCAGTTACCCCATAGAAGTGGGAATCGCCCTTGCCGATGGCTCCGTCCATGCGCTGTTGATTCAACCTGCCGAAGGCTGGGTCCACTGGGATGAGAAAGCTGAAGGCATTCATGGCATTAGCCGTGACTACCTTATGGAGCATGGCAAAAGCCCGCGCGAAGTGGCCATATATCTTAATGACTTGTGTGGCGGTATGACCCTCTACAGCGATGCCTGGAGTTTTGATAGCTCATGGTTAGGCCGTCTTTTTGATGAAGCTGAAATCATTCAGCGCTTTAAACTTGATACCCTTACGCGTTTGTTAAACGAAGATGAGATGACTATTTGGAGCGACACCAAGGATGCCATGGTCAAACACCTTGGCCTTGAAATGCATCGCGCTGCCAATGATGTCACCTTGCTGCGTGAAACCTATAAAAAGATTAAAACCGCTTAGGCTCATGGTCCAAGCGTGCATCGCTATCTGTTAGTGCAGGCTTATAAGCTTTGTTCTCATGCTTCACACAAAAAAACCGCATGTGTTGCCACATGCGGTTTTTTATTGTGATGAACGAAACGCTAACGGTTCTTCAGCGCTCGCATATCATTTTGTACACTGCGATAAAATCTCCCTAGCTCTCGATCACTGGCGCGTTTTTCAGCAAGCGTAGCGGAATTTAATGCCTGTTCACGCATGAGTTTACGGTAGCTTTGCAAGCGACGCAGTTCCAAGTTGCCGCTATCAATGGCCGCATTCACCGCGCAGTCGGGTTCTGCTTGGTGTTGGCAGTTGGTAAAACGACAGCCTTTTGCTAATTCCGTAATGTCAGAAAAGGCATGTTGAATGCCATCTTCACAATCGGCTAGTTGCAGCTCACGCATTCCCGGTGTGTCTAAGAACAAACCACCTTGTGGTAAGAAGTGCAGCTGGCGCGACGTGGTTGTATGTCGGCCTTTGCTGTCATCTTCTCGAATCCCTTGGGTGGCGCTGGCGGTTGCATCATCGACGCTCAATCCTTTTAGTGTATTCACCAAGGTGGATTTCCCCACACCGGATGAACCCAATAGCGCGATGGTTTGGCCGCTTTTACACCAAGCTTGTAAGCCTTTTAAACTTTCGCTATCCAGAGCGTTCACCACCTCAATCATCAGGTGATGATCGAGCTTTCGCAGCGGCTCAAGATAGGCGTCAATGTCATCACATAAATCCGCTTTGGTTAATACCACAACCGGCTCGCTCTGAGCTTCATGGGTAATGGCAAGGTAACGCTCGATGCGGTTTAAGTTAAAGTCATCATTCAATGAGGCCACGATGAACACCGTGTCTACATTGCTGGCAATGCTTTGCTCATGCACTTTTGAACCACTGGCTTTGCGTGAGAAATAACTTTGGCGTTCCAGTAGTCGTTCAAACTGACCATTTTCATCTAACAGTAGCCAGTCGCCCACTGTCATTGCAGGCATGTTGGGATGAATAGCCAAGGTGCCTTGACCCACTTGAGAAAGGTAATGGTATTGGTTCCTGTGGTGTTCGCTAATGCGCACAGGATGAAAGGATTCAAGTTCTTCAAAGCTTAATTGTGTTTGAAAAAATCCGCGCCAGCCAAGTTGCGGCAACGTAAAACATGTATTCATGTATCAACCCCAAGTAACCTAGGTTACTCGTTATAGTATTTAATAAAGGGGCAAATCCCCGGTAAACCGGAAAACCAGCGTTTAGGCGTTCAGTTTTTCCGTAAGGGTTTTACATACAATCATCTACATGTCCTTTTTCAGTCAGGGTAGGAGTAGGTATAGTAACCTTTTTTTCGTGGCCGTCTAGAGGGTTAAATCTTCGTTTTTAACCCTGTTTAATTTCATCGGCTAGTGCACTGCCAATATCAGGGTGCGTGAATTTAAAGCCGTGGTTTTCAAGCACTTTAGGCAAAACTCGGTTACTGCCCAATAATAATAAATCCCCCATTTCACCAAATAAAGTTTTCACCACGAACCCAGGCATGGGAAAAATAGTCGGACGATTAAGCGCGCTGCCCAAGGCTTTGGTGAAGGCGAAGTTGGAAACAGGTTGAGGTGCGGTTAAGTTTACCGGGCCGCTGATGTCAGTATTGTTGAGTATAAATTCAATGGCGCGCAGCTCATCGGTTAAGCTGATCCAGCTCATGTATTGTTCGCCACTGCCTACCTTGCCACCCAGTCCCAATTTAAAGGGCAGTAACATTTTTTTCAGCGCGCCGCCTTTTGGGGTGAGCACCACGCCGCTTCGAATATAGACTGTACGCACGGTGGAATCTTCAATGGCCTTTGCGGCCGCTTCCCACTTAGTCACGATTTCACTTAAAAAATTATCACCAGCGATGGATGTTTCATCCACCGGAGTATCAGCGGTATCACCATAAAACCCGATGGCGCTGGCATTAATGAACACCTCTGGAACCTGCGAACGCTTGGCAATGGTTTCGCTTAACAACTCAGTGCAATTAACGCGACTGTCAATGATGTCCTGTTTGCGCTGGTTGCTCCATGGCTTATCGCCAATATTGACACCATTAAGGTTAATCACCGCATCGAGATGGATACTGTCATCCAGGTGAATAAGGCCCTTTTCTGGCTGCCAGTAGAAACTGCCACTGCTGCGACCGCGGTGCAGAATATAAACTTGATGACCTCTGTGTTCTAAGTATGGACGCAACGCAGAGCCCACTAGGCCGGTGGCACCACTGATCAAAATATTCATCATCGTCACTCACTATACGGATATATAAGTATAGTACGCTTGAGATGATATTTTGGATGGCCTACAGAGGCCTTCATAAAAAGGCTGTGCCGGTGATGACCAGCATCACCGGATTTTCTCAGGCGTCTTCTGTTTGATTAGGTTCACTTAAAAATAAGAAGAACTCTTGGATGCTCATGATGACTTCTTCTTAGGTTGAGTGAGCGTGCAAACCTGATCGCCGTAATAGTTATTACTGTAGTTGCATGTGACCGCTGTTTGCGCAGATTGCTGTTGACTTGATTGACCCGTGATACGTTTTAAAAATTTCATTGTGCTTTCTCCCCTTGCTTGAAACCTAATATAGATGGGAAGTGGTTTTAGGGATAATTGATTATAGCTGTTCACCTGATAGTTTTTATCTATTGTTATGTCCTATCATTGGTTCTTTGCTAATAGTTCTTATCAATGCGTGTCTGACAGGCATAAAAAAGCCGGTCAAGGACCGGCAAATAGGAGAACATCACAGACTAGGATTATTGACTGACGAGCTGCTGGCCTTCGTCTTGGTAATAGGCTTCAACTCGTGGGTTCATGATGGCTTTCCAAAGTGGTGGGAAAAGGGCGATCATAAACATGGTGGCATAGCCAAACGGGAGCTGCGGGCTGTCTTCATGGTGTCGTAAGACTTGATAACGACGGGCGGCGTATGCATGGTGGTCGCTGTGACGCTGAAGTTGAAACAAGAACATATTGGTTAAAAAGTAATTGCTGTTCCAGCTGTGTTCGGGTGTGACACGCTCGTATTTACCATTGCTCATTTTACGGCGGTGCAAACCATAGTGTTCAATGTAATTAATAATTTCTAATAAGGTGAAGGCAATAAAACTTTGTAAGAAGAATACGCCAACGCCGATCCAAAACTCACCGCCCACTAATTCAAAGAACACCCCTAGTAATACGCTCACCGCGGCGGAAAACAAGTAGTACCAGATTAATTCATTGCCCATGCTTAGCAGGCCTTTGCCTTTTTTTGCTAGGCGATTTTTTTGCAGTTTCCAAGCGTTTAGAAAATTATGCACATAAGCGTTAGGTAAAAACTGGTATAGGCTTTGATTGAAACGTGACGAGCTTGCATCCTCTGGTGTCGAAACATGTACATGGTGGCCGTAAACGTGCTCCACTTTAAAGCCGGCATAACTTACTAAGGCTAACAATAATCCACCGCTGATTTGCTCGAGCTTGGTATTTTTATGAATCAGCTCATGCCCCACATTGATGGCGATAATGCCGCCCACTACACCCAGTGATAAAACAAAACCAATTTGACCTAGAAGGCTTAATTCAGGCCAGTTCAATAACAAATAACCACTACTAAAAATGCATATGAAATAAAGCGGTAGACAGGAAAGCGTTAACCAGCGATAGAAGGCTTCTTGATTCATGCCCGGTACTTGATCTTCTTCTGGGTTAACGGGGTCTTTACCTAAAATCAAATCAAACACCGGTACAACAATGTACACCACCATCATCGGCAGAAAGGCAAAAAAGGTGTGAAAGCCGGTTTCATGGGCAAGGTAATAACTAAACGCGGGTAACAATAACGGCAGTAAATAAATGAAATAGCCATATTTCTTAATGGTTAGGGCGGTTTCGGGTTTCAGTCTTTCCAAAATCATGGGGCTCTCCTCGTCCTTTAGGCTCTGCGGCCTATTGCAATGTCATAGTGGTACGAGTCATAGGTTAGACTCTACCTGATAGGATTGTCAAACAATCCGGTTGTTTGTCTTTAAATATGGCGGATTAGGGTCATTTACCCTTAGATTTCATAGGGAAAGCGCAGCCTAGACGGCCGATATTCAAGGCTTAGGGTCAGAATTAGGGGCACTTGCTTGGGAGGGGGCTTTTAGATACTGCTTTTCATAGTCATCTAAAGGGATGGCAGGGCACCAGTAATAGCCCTGTCCATAGTCACAACGCAGACCGTAAACAAAATTTAATTCGTGCGCACTTTCTACGCCTTCAGCCACGATGCTGGCGTGATTCGAATGGGCGAGTTGTACGATGGCCGTAACGATATGCTGTTTTTTACGATTAAGGTGAATGTCACGAATAAAAGCCATATCGATTTTGATTTCATCCGGTTCAATATTTTGCAAATAAAGCATGGAGCTATAGCCTGTACCAAAGTCATCGATGGATATTTTAAACCCCAGAGCTTTTAGCTGATTAATGGTGACAATAAAGAGAGCTGGGTTGTCCATGACGGCGGATTCAGTGACTTCCAAGGTAAAATGTTTAGCGTTTAGCTTAAATTGCTTAAGGCTGTCTTGTATAAAAGGAACCAGTTTAGGCTCAGCCATATCCAGCGCTGATAGATTAATGGAAATAGCAAAGTCATGGTTTAGGTGGCCAGCTTCTTTTAATTGCGATAACCAACGACAGCACTTGATGATGACCAATTGGGTTATCTGAAAAATAAGCCCGCTCTGTTCGGCTAATGGAATAAAGCGCCCAGGGGAGATGGTGCCCTTTTGTGTATGGTGCCAGCGGATTAAAATCTCGCCTCCGGTAATGGTATCGTTATTCAAATTAACCTGAGGCTGTATATAAATGGATAAATCATTTTGGTTAATGGCCATTTGAAGGTCATGTGCCAAAGAGATACGTTCACTGATGATCTCATCTTGTTTGCCATCGTAAAGCATCCACTTTCTATGATTTTTAAAGCTGCTTAAAAGGGCCACCTGTGCTTGACGAAATGCACTTTGAATATCTAGGTTCTCCAAAGGAGAGCAGCCCAATGTAAGCTGAATACGACTGGTAAGCTGTTTGTTGTTAAAGACGGTTTCAGATTCTTTTAAAATGGTGTCAATAATATCGTTAAGCGCATCATGAGTCGCTTGTCTAGGAAGGTCCACCAAACATAAAACCTGCTCAGCGGGTAATGCAATCACATATACCGGTTTTCCAATGGGCATGGGCAAGGGGATCGCCCATGATTTGGATGCCAGATAATTACTGATACGGTCTGTGTGTTTGCGGTAGAGTTTAGTTAAAACATTTGGCCCATATAAACTCACCACTTCACGAAAGCCTTGCATATCGGCAATGATCAAAAAAGGATTGCTAAATTGCTGTTTAATATGTGGAATATGATCGGGTAATTTATTTTTTAAATAACTGAAATTTGCAATCTTAGTATCAGGGTAATAGTACAACTGATTCAGTAGACTGTTTTCCATGTGTTTCATACGGCTAGCAAGGGCGATGGATAATAAAAATAACTCCATTAATGTGCCAAACAAGAAAGCATGCAGGGTAATAAAGTTAATAGGTAAAGCGTTGATTACCGTTGCCATACCCAGGCCTCCGCCGATCAAGGTGCAAAGCCATGAGATTAAAAAATATTTAGCGGGTTCAAACCCGTTCTTGAGTGCCACAAATCCCATGCTGATGCCGTATATGCTAGCAGCGATTTGAAAGAGGATAAAAAATGGAATCATGTTGTATTCATTCACATACAAACCCGCGATACCACCGAGTACCGTGATCAAACGGAAGGGTTTAATGTATCGGTGATGCCAGGGGGTATTGGTTTTACCTTGTAAAAAAATATCCGCAAAATTAATTACAAAAAATATCAATACAAAATTGAGAAACATAATATTTTGAGCAAGCCATATATGAATGGCTTGAGGCAAAAACAAGTAACCAAATCCGTTTAGTGCGCTGAAGTAAAAAAAGGCAATGGTATGAAAGCCTAAATACCAAAGATAAGCCGAACTTGGGTGCATGGCATAAACAAAAACATTATAAATGGCCATGGCCACTAAAATAGAAATGATACTGGCCCAGAAAAAATCTTGTAATCGTACCTGTTTATTAAAGCCGTCTTCACTGTATAGGCTCATGGGTAAAATCGCGGGGCCGTTATTTTGCTTTTCAATTAATAGTGTCAGTGTTTGATTATTCTGGATATAAAAAAGAAAGTTTGTCCCAGTAAAAGGGCTGTCAGGGTTAATTGTGCGGTCCAGTAACCCTAACTTGGCATGACGAATGAGCTTTTCACCATCAAATAAATACAGGTTGAGATGACGCAAAATATGGGTCTCAATAGAAATAATACGCCCTTGACTATAAGGTCCGTTAAATTGGGCGGTTAATTCTAACTTATGCCAGCTGGCATGGGGGCTAGGTTGGTTTGATGGCCAAAACTCTTCAATCGAATAATCTTGCTTCAACCAGTATTCGGGCGGTTGATCAAGGGCTTGGGTATTGATGAGCGTGGGCAGGGGCTGGCGAAGAGGAATGTGCTGTTGTTCATTCAGCACAATTTCCATACTAAAGACGCACGGGCTTAACAGCATGAAAAAAATACACAGTGTTTTTGTTAAGCCCATAAAGGGTGCCTAAGGGGAAGTTTCTTACCTTAAGCCTAGACTAAAAACCACTAACTGCATCCTGTTGAATACGCCATTCACTGCCTTTCACTTCATCCACATTGGTGCACAATAAACGCCTGTTAAAACAAGGCAGTAGGTCTCCACTGTGATGAGTGACATACAACAAGGTTGTATCTTTTTGCTGCGATAATAGGTCAATAAAGCCCAGTACTAACTGACGGTTAGGGTCATCTAAGCCTTGGCACGGTTCATCAAGGATAAGTAAAGCGGGTTGTTTGATCATAGCCCGACAAATCAGTACGAGGCGTTGCTCACCATAACTGAGCTGATGTAAGGACTCATTGGCTTTATGCTCAAGCTTGACCTGCTTTAACCAATCAAGTGCCAAAGCTTTTTGGTGATCTTCAACTTGATTGTATAAACCTATGCTATCAAACAACCCACTGACGACGGCACTCAGCACATTGGTACTGGCTTTGTAGTTCCACTGCATGGCAGCACTGATGATGCCGATGTGTTGTTTGATATCCCAAATGCTTTCACCGCTGCCGCGTTGAATACCAAATACGGTTAAGTTATTGGCATAACATTGTGGGTGATCGCCGCTGATTAAATTCAGCAGGGTGCTCTTGCCACACCCATT
>NYTP01000129.1 GCA_002683575.1 Bermanella sp. | reverse complement strand
TCAAAATAATCGTATTGCGCGCATGAAATAAGATTGCTCATACAGCCTCGCAGGTGAATCTAATGCGTATCTATGTTAAAACTAAGTGCATCATAATTGTTAACCATGTGAATCGCCATGACCGATGTTTGCGCCACCAACGGCCTGTTACCTTTAGAAGATGCCATTGCTCAGTTATTGAATTTTATCACCCCGCTCACCGATTCCCAAAGCGTGCCACTGGCGCAAGCGGCTAATCGAGTATTAAGTGATGATGTCGTCAGCCCATTACACATCCCACTTCATGACAACAGCGCCATGGACGGCTACGCGCTGGTCTTATCTGCTGATACATTAGAACTTGGCAGTGAGCTCAATGTGGTGGCGAAAGTATTGGCGGGCCATCCCATTACACAAACCTTACAAGCCGGTGAGTGCGCACGCATCATGACCGGTGGTGATATTCCACAAGGGTGTAATGCGGTGATTATGCAAGAGCAAGTTGAGGTATTAGATGATCACCGAATTCGACTCACTGCGAATGTTACATGCGGGCAAAATATTCGCCCTATGGGGCAAGACATCACAAAAGGTGATGTGATTTTAGCAAAAGGTAAACGTTTGAATCCGGCTGATATTGGTGTGCTGGCATCCATGGGGTTAGCCAAGGTGAAGGTGACCCGTTCACTTAACGTAGCGGTATTAAGCACCGGTGACGAGCTGGTTGAAGCTGGGCAAGCGTTAGCCTGCGGTCAATTATACGAAAGCAATACACCGACCTTGCATGCCGTGTTGGATCGTTTAGGGGTGAATGTTTTAAATTATGGCATTGTTGAAGATGACGAAGCCAAGCTGATGCAGGTGTTTAATCAAGCGGATCAAGCAGCTGATGTGGTGATTACTTCTGGTGGTGTCAGTGTCGGTGAAGCGGATTACACGAAAAAGGTATTAGAAACGTTAGGGCAATTACAGTTTTGGAAGCTAGCCATTAAGCCGGGTAAACCGTTTGCCTTTGGTCAGCTTAAAAATAGTTACTTTATTGGCTTACCCGGTAACCCTGTGAGCGCTTTGGTGACCTTACATCAACTAGGTTTACCCATGTTGCGAAAGTTATCCGGTGAGTCACTTTATGAAAAACCACGTTTGACCGCCATAACCACCGAACCGTTAAGAAAGTCGCCGGGTCGCTGTGATTTTCAGCGTGGGATATATCAGGTGAATGCACAGGGCCAGTTAGAAGTGAAAAGTACAGGGGCACAAGGCTCGGGTTTATTAACCAGTATGAGCCAAGCCAATTGTTATATTGTACTGGAGCAAGAACGAGGGCGAGTCGCTGCAGGGGAGCGTGTCAGTATTGAATTATTTGATGCAGCGCTTGGGTATTTTTAAATTAATTTTTATCAAGGCGCCTGTTTAGGCGCCTAGATCACTAACGGCACCGTTGCAGCGCAACCCCTTTGATTTGCGCAAACAGCGGTTGCCACATTTCTATATTTAAGCGTTTAAACGAATACGCTGAAATCTCACTTAATAGATATTGGTCATCCACCTTTAATTGAATGAGGTATTGGCCGCTGGTGGTTTGCTCAATCCGCGAAACCTTCCCTTGTAAGGTATTCACAATACTGCTGTCTTTGGCTTCACTGAGCGCTAAGCTTACATCGTTGGCCGCGATGCATAAGCGCAACTTGTTTTCTTCAGCTACCGTTTTTAGGTTTGTTGGATGTGTATGTTCCTTGCTTGAAAGGCTCGCACCTTTATCAGATATTTGTGCAATAGGCAGACGCATGAGTTGTTCGCCAACTTGGCAATGCAATAAACCATCTTGTTGGTGTTGAGTATTGTGAGCAATTAAAATACTGCTTTTGCCTAGCCCATAAAACGGGTGATTTTCATCTTGTAAAATATCAATTAAAGGGCGGGGCGTTTGTACTTGTGTCATGGCGTTTTTGTCATGCAGCATAATCACCTGGTCAGCTAATGTGAGCACTTCGTGAATGTCATGGGTGACGTACAAAACCGGTAACTGCCATTCATGGTTGAGCCGCTTAATGTAATCCATAACGTCTTGCTTACTTTGCCAATCCAGTGAAGCAAGTGGTTCATCTAATATTAGTAGTTTGGGTTTACTTAAAATAGCACGGGCAAGCGCCACCCTTTGTGCTTGTCCACCACTTAGTTGCTGTACCTGATGAGAGAGTAAGTCTCTCAGTTTGAGCGCGTCAATGCAGTGTTGCCAGTCGTGTTCATTGGCTGTTGCACGATCAAACGCAAAGCGTAAATTTTCCTCAACATTTAAATGGCTGAACAGCTGGTTATCTTGAAATACCATGGTGACAGGGCGAAGGTGGCATGCCATGTTCATTCGACGTTCGCTATCTAACCAGTGAACATGGTTGTGATCCTCATGCCAGCTAATGACGCCAGTTGGATTTTCTAATCCACAAATACAACGTAATAAATGACTTTTACCAATGCCGCTTTTACCAAATATCACATGGGTACTGGGTTGTTGCCAATGGATTTGAGTATTGGCATTTAATTGAAAGCGGCCTTTTTTAAGTGAAAATGTTAATTCTAAGTTCATAACATGCCTGTTTTATTAGCGCTTTTACGTGTGGCATAAATAGCGGTTAGCATGAGAAAGGATAAGCCTAATAAAATAGCCGATAATACGTGAGCGTCTTGGTATTGCAGGGCTTCTACTTGTTCAAATATTTTTATGGAGATGACCTGTGTTTCCCCTGGAATATTACCGCCAATCATTAATACCACACCAAATTCACCAAGAGTGTGGGCAAAGCCTAAAGTTGCAGCGCTTATATAGGCTGGTTTTGCCAGTGGAAAAATAATCGTTCGCCACGCATCTTTAAATGAGGCATTTAAGGTATAGGCCACTTCTAACGGTTTTTTTCCAATTAAACTAAAGCCATTTTGTAACGGTTGCACTACAAACGGTAAGCTGTAAATTACCGAGCCAATTAATAACCCGCTGAAACTAAATGCTAATGTACGATCCCCCCAAAGCTGGGCAATAAAGCCACCGGGGCCATTAGGCCCTAGAGCGATCAATAAATAAAACCCCAATACAGTCGGGGGCAAAACAAGGGGCAGAGCAATAATCGCTTCGAGTAAAAATTTACCTTTAAAAGTATTGTGAGCTAAAAACCAGGCAAGGGGGGTAGCGATAATTATCAGAATCACCGTGCTAAAAAATGCCAGTTTTAATGTTAATAGCAGGGCGTCCATAGGGATTCCAAAATTAAGGTAGGTGATAGCCGTTTTGTCGAATGATATGTTGGGCAGCAGTGCTTTGCAAAAATGTCATAAACGCTAAACTGGCTGGTTGGTTATTTAAACGTAATGCCATTTGATTAATATCGTCATAGCAGGCTTCATCAATTACGCTAATATTACCTGGGTCTTTATTTAATACTTGGGATAAGGCAACAAAGCCACCATCGACATTATTGCTGTCAATAAATTGAAACGCCTGAGCAACATTTTGTCCTATGACTGACTTCTCTCGCCAATAAGTATCACTGGTTAAACATTCAATACTCTGTTGAGCAGCCAGGCCATAAGGCGCTAGTTTTGGATTGGCCATACTAATGCGAGTAAACATTTTATTGGTTAACGCTTGCTCTAACGATACGGCTTCTGACAGAGGTGTGCGACTAAAAAATACCAGTCGGCCTTTTGCATAGACAGCCAGTGCATCTAACCCAAGATCGCGAGACTCATGTATGTGTTGCCATAACAATTGTGGGTGTGCGGTATTGGCCGCAAGAAAAATATCAAACGGTGCATGCTGTGAAATCTGTTGTAATAATTGGCCGGTACTGGCACTTATAATTTTAATTCGATGTGGCGTTGTTTTCTCAAATGGGGTTTTTAATGCTTGCAGGGTTTGTTTAAAATTAGCAGCCACGGCCACATTGATGGTGTCCGCGTGACTCAAGTGTGATCGTGCGAACATGGCACACGCTATGATCAATAATATGTATTTATTTACGGTCATGGGGTGCGTTCCATTTTTTTAACGACGCCTCGTCTTTGGCCAGTGCTTTTACCCAGTGATCCCCTTGTTGGGTGGTTTCTTTTTTCCAAAATGGTGCTTGGTTTTTTAAAAAGTCCATAATGAAGTGGCAGGCATCAAATGCAGCCTCGCGATGGCAACTGCTCACGGCGACAAAAACAATCTGATCACTGATATGTAATTGCCCCACGCGGTGAATGACGCGTACCCGTGATAATGGCCAGCGCTCGCAGGCTTGATCTACAATGTTGGCCAAGGCTTTTTCTGTCATGCCTGGGTAGTGTTCTAAAAACAAACCGGTGACGTTTTTGCCTTGATTCATGTCACGGACTAAACCGGCAAAAAATACAATGGCCCCATCTTGAGTATTGTCTTCACGCAAGGCCGCGTATTCTTGGGCCACGTCAAAGTCGTCTGTTTGAACCTTGATGCTGATGGATGTTGTCATTCGCTAACCGCCTGTCACCGGAGGAAAAAACGCCACTTCATCGCCGTCTTTTATTTCATGCTCAAGGTCAACCATGGTTTGATTAACCGCACATAGGATGTTGTCTTGATCAAGGTGCACTTGCCAAGCGGGGTGTTTGGCAATTAAGGCCTGCTTAATTTGAGAAACGCTACAGGGCGTGTTCTGCTCAACTTGCACACTAGCACAATTGAGTAATTCTTTTAACTGGGCAAAAAATAACACGTTAATCATTTTTCACCCGTTTCATTTCTAAGTGCACCGCTGTCGCCTGCCACAAAGTGCCCCGACTTGCCCCCTTGTTTTTCCAACACACGGACACCGGAAATGACCATGGTTTTATCCACGGCCTTGCACATATCAAATAAAGTAAGGGCGGCAACAGAG
Source organism: Bermanella sp. (assembly GCA_002683575.1). Taxonomy (GTDB): domain Bacteria; phylum Pseudomonadota; class Gammaproteobacteria; order Pseudomonadales; family Oceanobacteraceae; genus Bermanella. The sequence goes on along the minus strand of NYTP01000129.1, from coordinate 3,550 downwards.
GCCGCCGTGAGAGCTTCCATTTCGACACCGGTTTGTCCGGCCAGTTTACATAGGGATTCTATACGCACGCGTTTAAATTGCGGTTGTACATCAAAGCTTACTTCAACCTTACTTAACATGAGCGGGTGGCATAAAGGAATTAACTGGCTGGTTTGTTTGGCCCCTTGAATGCCCGCAATGCGCGCAACGGCAAACACGTCACCTTTGTGGTGCTCACCGTTTACGATCATCTCTAACGTGTCGGTGCTCATTTCAATGAAGGCTTCAGCGCGGGCAATACGAGCGGTAATGGCTTTTTCGCTCACATCCACCATATTGGCTTCGCCGTTTTGATTGATATGGGTGAAGGTCATATTAGCCTCGGCTGTCGCACTGATCATCTTGGGTGTTTTTTAACTGCAAAACAAAGTTACAGGGTTTGTGCGTGCTGTTTAATTGGGTTTCGATAATTTCATCCCATGCGGTGGCACAAGCGTTACCGGAGCCTGGCATACAAAACACGATGGTGCCGTTGGCAAGGCCAGCCACCGCTCGGCTTTGAATGGTGCTGGTGCCGATTTGGCCATGGCTGATATGGCGAAATAGCTCACCAAAACCGTCTACGGTTTTATCAAATAATGGCAGCACCGCTTCAGGGGTGCTGTCGCGCCCGGTGAACCCGGTGCCCCCTGTGATTAACACCCCTTGTACGTGATCGCTGGCTATCCACTGGGATAAAATGGCACGAATTTTATACACATCATCAATCACAATGGCTTTGTCGGCTAGTTGATGGCCTGCGTTTTGTAAGCGCTCAACTAATAGGTGTCCACTGCTGTCAGTGGATGCATCGCGGCTATCTGATACCGTTAATACGGCTAGTTGTAAGGGAATGAAGTCGGAACTGAATGTTTTTGCCATATTGATAAATGCTTATGGTTGATTTGATTTCATCATACCTCATGCCATGGATGCTCAACAGGGTTGGCTGTGGCATTTATCGAGGGATGTTGGCCAACTTAACACTGTTATCCGTTTAACCAATAGTGCACATTGTGCGCCATAATAATAATGATTGGATATCTATAATGAAGTTGTTGAAACTCTTTCTTTCTGCCTTGCTTATATTGCTGCTGGTTATGGCTGCCAATACCCTGATGTTTACCCAGCCAGAAATTAACTTGCCAGACCCTCTGGATGCATCGCCCGTGGATGCACAAGCGGTCTCTGAGCGTTTATCTCAAGGCATTCAATTTGCCACCATTAGTCATATGGACGAAACGCAAGTGGAGCGCGCCGCGTTTACTGGTTTTCATCAATTTTTAAAAGACAGTTTTCCCTTGGTACATGATCAATTGTCCCTTGAAATGGTAGGTGAACTGTCACTGTTGTACCGTTGGAAGGGATCAGAGGCTGGCCTTAAACCTATTTTGTTCATGAGCCATCAAGACGTGGTACCAGTGGACAGTGAAACCCGTGACCGTTGGGTGCATGCTCCTTTTAGTGGCGCCATTGAAGAAGGCATTATTTGGGGGCGCGGCGCGGTGGATATCAAGTCCGGTGTGCTGGGTATCATGGAAGCGGTAGAGAACTTAATAGACAAAGGCTTTACGCCTAAGCGTGATATCTATTTAGCCTTTGGTCACGATGAAGAGATTGGCGGCAATAATGGAGCCGCGAAAATCAGTGAGCATTTAAAAGCCCGTGGTTTAGATTTTCAATTTATTCTGGATGAAGGCGGCTCCATTGTCGACGATGGCATTATCCCAGGTATGCAAACACCGGTTGCCCTGGTGGGCATTGCCGAGAAAGGCTATGTGAGCTTAGAGTTAAAAGCAAAAGCGGTGGGCGGTCATAGCTCCATGCCGCCCAAACACACAGCACTGGGTGTGATTGCTAAAGCCATTGTGGATATTGAAGACCACCCGTTTCCGGCCAACATGGCCTACAGCCGACAGTTATTCAATACTATTGGTCCGGCCATGGGCGGTTTAGAAAAAGCCATTTTTGCGAATATGTGGCTCACCGAGCCCTTGGTTGAACGTATTTTATCGGGTACTAAAACCACCAATGCAGCGGTGCGCACCACCACTGCGGTAACTATGGCAAAAGGTTCAAGCAAAGATAATATTTTGCCAAGTGAAGCCACGGCGGTGGTGAATTTCCGAATCATGCCAGGGGAGAGTGGGCAGAGCGTAAAAACCTACATTGAAAATGTGGTGGCCAATGACGACATCGAAATTACGATATTGGGCGGTTTTTCCGGGGAGCCGTCTTCGGTTTCCAAAAGTGATAACGCTAGTTTTGCTATGCTCAAAGACGCCATTTACCGTGTCACCCAAGATGAGTCATTAATCGTGGCCCCTTATCTGGTAACCGGTGGCACCGATGCAAAACATTACAGCGGTTTAAGTGACAGCATTTATCGTTTTGCGTTTAACCGCTTTACCCCAGAAACCCTAGAGCGTATGCATGGCATTAATGAGCAAATTAATGTGGATGATTATGTGGATCTGGTGAAATTCTTTCGTGAGCTTATTTTGGGGGCAAATCAATAACCCAGGGTTTTACTCAATAGTTGGGCTTGTCCCGCCTTGGGTTGATCAAAATGTCGACAAAATTTTGCGTTAGTCAGTATTTACTTGTACATTGAATGTACAGTCTATGGATAGATAGGTGAATAATATGATTGCCCAGATCGAGCAACACATCAAACAAGGACATTACGATCAAGCATTAAGCTTACTACCGGCACTTGAACAAACCTTTGCGGATCACGCCGAAATGCGCTGGGCTATTCGTACGCTTCAGCGTGATTTAGAAAGTCATAATCATAATACACTGGATACGCTGCAAGGATTAAAACAAGTGTTAGTGGGCTAGCCAGCGTCTTGTGAACCATTTAGGGTTATGGGTATCCAAACCCTGAATGTCATTTCGAGACCATCATGAATCCCTTTATCTATTTGCTTGTCCTTTTATTGCCCGCTTTTGCCGTGGCACAACCTCTTTATATCGCCCAGTTCGAAGACGCCTCTATGGATGATTGGGAAACCAAGTCCTTTGTGGGTGAAACCCAATACACCATCAAAAAGCTGGATGATAAAACCGTATTGCATGCCTTTACGGATAAATCAGCCTCTGGCTTGGCCAAAGAAATTAAAATAGACCTGAAGAAAACGCCATTTTTAAATTGGTCATGGCGCATCGAAAACTACCTGCCGGATATGGATGAAACCAGTAAGTCCGGTGATGACTATGCTGCACGTTTATATATTGTAAAAAGCGGCGGATTTTTCATTTGGAACACAAAAGCATTAAATTATGTTTGGTCTAGTAATCAAGCCAAAGGTGCGGTTTGGGATAATGCCTATGCCGGCAGCAACGCTCGTATGCTGTCGCTACGTTCTAAACAAGATGCCTTGGGAATCTGGGTAAATGAAAAGCGTAATGTGTATGAAGACATGATTACACTTTATGGTGACAAGGGGTCAGTAGAGGCCAACGAAGAGGCTTACCGTTATATTGATGCGGTTGCCATCATGAGTGATACCGATGACAGCAAGGCAAG
>NYTP01000128.1 GCA_002683575.1 Bermanella sp. | reverse complement strand
CTGCTCGATGACAATGAACAAATACGTCAGCAGCAACAGGCTTGGTTATTAGAGCAGTACCCAGATGCTGCAAACTATGTAAAAACATTAACGCTACTATCCAGTTCATTACAAGAGCGCCTGGCGATTCCTTTGGTTGAATTGCTGGTTCCGCTTCTGAAAACCCTTGATAGTGACGTGCAAAAGGGCTTGTTAGAGCAGGTGCTGGTGTTAGCCAAGTGGGATAAAAAGCTAAATTTATTTGAAATTTGTTTGTATAGCCTGCTTAAGCAATCTTTTTCAGAGGTTTTACCTGATCGTTCATCGCATACAATTAAAAAGATAAATGTGGTGGCGTATGAATTTAATTGCATTGTTTCATGTTTGATTCATAACACAGGCAGTGGCGAAACTGAAAAGCAGGCGCTTCATCAGCGCATGTTAAATGTGTTCACCATGAAGCAAGGTGCGCTGATTGCAGAAAAAGAATTAAGTGCTAAAAAAATCTATCTTACACTTAAAAAACTTTCAGCCCTTTCACCTATGCTAAAACGGTCATTGATGGATGTGTGTGGTGATATCGTGTTACACGATGGTATTGTCCGCGCTCAAGAGTACCAAGCACTCAAGTTGATGAGTCTTGTGCTTGCTTGTCCAATGCCGGCATTACCTTTAACAACAAACACTTAACCCATTTCCTACCCCCTAGGTGATATGGCAATACTTGACTGTATTGCTCAGAATGCTACAAGTTGAGACATAAAATCAATTTTAGTTCACACAAGGGGGTGTGGCATGTCCACACAGCTAACGCCAGCACAACTTCGTCATGCCATTCGTACGGGCGAACATACCAGCAATACATCCGGCTTATGCCAAGGGTTTGTGCAATGTAATGTGGCGATACTTCCTAAAGCGTGGGCTGATGAATTTCTCCAGTTTTGTCAGTTGAACCAAAAACCCTGCCCTGTGGTTGCCATGGCGGCACAACCCGGTGACACAAACCTTGTCGAAATAGCCCCCGATTTTGACATTCGCACCGACGTGCCTAAGTACCGTATTTGGAAACATGGTGAGCTTGTGGATGAGGTTGCTGACATCTCTAATGTGTGGCGCGATGATCTGGTTACGTTTTTATTAGGCTGTTCATTTAGTTTTGAAGAAGCGTTAATCGCAGACGGCCTAGAAGTGCGTAATATTTCTGAAGGTAAAAACGTGCCTATGTATGACACCAATATTGCGTGTCGAGAAGCGGGTCGCTTCCATGGTAATACGGTGGTGAGTATGCGCCCATTTAAACCTGCCGATGCCATTCGTATGATTCAAATCTGCAGTCGCTTTCCATCGGTGCATGGTGCACCGATTCATTTTGGTGACCCTGCTGCCATTGGCATTAAAGATATCAACAAACCTGAATACGGTGATGCTGTCACCATTAACGATGGCGAAGTGCCTGTATTTACCGCCTGTGGTGTGACGCCGCAAGCGGCCATCATGGCAGCAAAGCCTGAGTTTTGTATTACACACTCGCCGGGTCACATGGTTGTCACTGATATCCCTAATTCTAAATTGGCTATTTTATAAGGTAGGTGCAATATGAAAATGAATCGCCGCCATATGGCAGCCAAACCACACTCTATAGTTTGCAGTATTACACACTCGCCGGGTCACATGGTTGTCACTGATATCCCTAATTCCAAATTGGCTATTTTATAAGGAGTCATCATGTCGTTGTTATTGAATTGTGATCTTGGTGAAAGTTTTGGCTCTTGGAAAATGGGCATGGACGAAGACGTCTTCCCTCATATTGATCAAGCCAATATTGCCTGTGGTTTCCATGGTGGTGACCCTTTGGTGATGATGAATACGCTGGCCCTTGCAAAAAAACATGGTGTCATGGTGGGTGCACATCCTGCGTACCCTGATCTAGTGGGCTTTGGTCGTCGCTCTATGAATTGCTCGCAAGCTGAGATTATAGGGTTTATGTTGTATCAAATTAGCGCAATGGATGGCATGGCAAAAAGCCAAGGCCTAACTATGGAATACGTGAAACCTCACGGCGCACTGTACAACGATATGATGTCTAAGCCCGCTGTGCGCGACGCCATTATGCAAGCAGTGGCGCAATTTCATCGCCCAATTAAATTAATGTTACAAGCCACAAACGATGCCAGCAGTCATGAACAGGAAGCGGCGGATTTGGGTATCGATGTGTTATTTGAAGCCTTTGCTGATCGTTGTTACGACGACGACGGGAAATTACTCGCGCGCGGTCAACCAGGTGCAGTGCACAATAAAGAAAAAATGTTGGCACAGGTAAAGCAGCTTAATGAGAACGGCACGATAACGTCAGTAAGCGGTAATACGCTTAATATTAAAGCGGATTCGTTGTGCGTTCATGGCGATAACCTAGAAGGTGTGCAAGCCATTGCGCAGATTCGTCAACTGATTCAAGGCTCATAAAATGCGAATTCATGTGGCCGGTGAAAATGCCTTAATGGTGTATTTTGCAGACACGGTAAGCGATGCCACCACTGCACAAATTCAACATGTAGCACAGGGCTTATCTTCCTACTTGGGCGATGTGTTGATTGATCTTGTACCCAGTTACGCCTCTATGTTGGTAGTGTTTGATCCGCTAAAAACCGATCATTTACATGTTCGTAAATTGATTCGACATGCGCAGTCACAAACACAAAACACACAAGGTGATGCGCAAGAAAACGTGGTGCGCCTGCCGGTTTATTATGGCAATGAAACCAGCCCTGATTTATCGCATATTGCGCAAAACGCAGGCTTAACCACACAGCAAGTGATCGAGATTCATCAACAAACTCTGTATCGAGTGTATGCCATTGGCTTTGCACCAGGCTTTGCGTACTTAGGTGAAACCGATACACGCATCGCTACGCCTCGCCTTGCGACACCGCGTAAAAAAGTGCCGAAAGGTGCTGTGGCCATCGCCGATCGTCAAACTGCGGTTTACCCTGCACCCAGCCCAGGTGGTTGGAATTTAATAGGCTGTTGCCCCACACCAATGTTTGACCCTAAAGGCACACCAAGCATGCCGGTAAAAGCGGGTGATGCAGTGCAATTTTATGCAATCGACAAAGAAGAATTCTTGTCTTTAGGTGGCACCTTTGATGTATGGGGGGAAATCGAATGAGCCCGTCTATTCAGATTTTAAACCCAGGTATTTTATCCCTGATTCAAGATGCTGGACGTTATGGTCAGCACAGTGTCGGCTTAACCACAGGCGGTCCCATGGACCCGTTGGCGTTCAAGTGGGCCAATCGTCTAGTGGGCAATGATGACAATACCAGTGCAATAGAAACCACCATTGGCGGCTTAAAGTTTAAAGTTAAGGGTGATGTCCAGCTGGCTGTGACAGGTGCAGAAGTTGCGGTGAGCGTAAATGGAAAACCGAGACCTCAGTGGCAAACTCTTAACCTAAGCACTCATGATGAACTGGAGCTGGGTTACGCCACGCAAGGTTGTCGAATCTATGTAGCGTTTGCCAGTGGCTTGAATATCGCACCGCAATTCAACAGCACCAGCACCGTTGTGCGTGAAGGAATTGGCGGTGAAACCGGCAAAGGCCTGCAAACCGGTGACGAACTTGCGCTCAATAGTGAAACCGTTAAAGGTAGCTGCTGGCAGTTGCCTGAAAGCGCGCGCCCTGAATACCATAATAGTGTCACCTTGCGGTTAATTCCTGGCTATCAAGATCATCATTTTTCTCGTCACCAACAGCGTATGTTCTTCTATCATGAATACAAGGTCAGTGACTTGTGTGATCGCATGGGTTATCGCTTAACCGGGCCATCAATAAAGTGTGATATCGAAGGTATTTTATCCGAAGGCATTTGTTTGGGGGCAGTACAAGTGCCCAAAGACGGTCAGCCCATTGTGTTGATGAATGATCGCCAAACCATCGGCGGTTATCCAAAAATTGGTTCAGTATTGTCATTAGATTTAGCCAAACTTGCGCAATTAACCGCCGGCTGCACCGTGAAGTTTGAACCCATAACCATAGATCATGCCCACAACGAATTGGCCCTTGCGCAATATCGCTATCGCCAACAAGCCCTCGTTACCGTTACCCCCGAGGAAGTAAAATGAGCCAATTAAGCACGGCCATGCAGTTAAGCCTTGATATCGAAAACATGCTGGTAGAGCGCAACTTACGCGGCATGAAAACGGTACAAGGTGCTTTACCACAAGGTTATGTATTACGCGCGGCGCAAATGATGCTCCCCATTCGTGGCACGGTGTTAATCGGCACGGGTTTTCCGGTAGTGGATACCTTTGAAACCGATGGCCCGGTAGGTGCGATTGCCCTATACCAAGCATTTGAAGCCTTAGGTGCTAAGCCCGTTATTGTCTGTGGTGCGCCACTAAGCAAAGAGCTTGCGCAGAAATATCGTGTGCATGAGATTACCGTGGGTCCAAATGCTCAGCGTGACGAAGAGGCCCTGCAAGGCTTAGCGCAATTAGAGCCAGAGCTAATTGTTTCTATTGAACGCCCAGGTCTTGCCGCCGATGGTAAGTACTACAACATGCGCGGCGAAGACATCAGTGCCCGCGCAGCTTGCTTTGATACGTTTTTAATCCATGCAAATTGCCCAACCATTGCTATTGGTGATGGCGGCAATGAAATCGGCATGGGTAATATTCAAGACGCGTTAAAAGGATTAGACATTCAAGCGGCGGCCACAGGTTGTAATGAACTGGTGATCGCCGATGTTTCAAACTGGGCAGCGCTGGGTTTGATTGCCATGTTGGATTGGTTAAGCGGCCAAGATTTGCTGGCAAAACTGGATGCTTTAGCGGTATTAGAATTTTTATCCAAACACGGCAGTGTGGATGGCGTGACCCGAGAAAACACGTTAACCGAAGATGGTTTACCTGCTCAAGATGGCATCGATTTATTAAACCGCTTACGTGTTTTAGTAAGTGACAAAAAATTAGTGAGTCAGTAACGACAACACTGCATATTTATAACGAGGTGCTTTATGAGCATTGTATATTTAAACGATAGTTACATGCCCATGTCTGAGGCAAAAATTTCACCCATGGACCGAGGCTTTTTATTTGGCGACGGCATCTATGAAGTGATTCCTGCCTATGATGGAAAGCTGGTGGGTTTTGGTCCACATATTGATCGCATGAACCAAGGCCTGGAATTAATTGGCATCGATTTTAAATGGAATCATGATCAATGGCGCGCAGTGTGTGAACAATTAATTGAAAAAAACGAAGGTGATAACCTTGGTATTTATTTACACGTAAGTCGTGGTGCGGATACCAAGCGTTTTCATGCATACCCAGAAAATGTCGCGCCCACTGTCTTTGCTTACGCGTTTGAAATTCCACCGGCGAACGTGCCAGACAAAGCAAAAGCGAAAGGTTATAAAGTGGCCACGACACAAGACATGCGCTGGCAGCGTTGTAATATTAAATCCACCGCCTTGCTTGGCAACGTGATGCATTTCCAATTTGGTTATGCGCAAGGTTACAACGAAACCCTATTGTATAACGCAAAAAATGAATTAACCGAAGCCGGTGCATGTAATGCCTATATCGTTAAAGACGGTGTGGTGATTACACCGCCATTGGATAATCAAATTCTACCGGGTATTACCCGTTTGATGTTGTTAGAAATACTCAGTAAATATAGCGATATCAAAGTAGAAGAGCGCATTGTTACCATGGATGAAGTGTTCAATGCCGACGAAGTGTGGATTACCAGTTCATCAAAAGAAATCGCAGCGGTGGTTGAAATTGATGGTAAGCCAGTTGGTAATGGTGAAGTGGGGGATGTGTGGCTAGCCGCACAAACTCAGTACACCGCACACAAATTTGAGTTTTAATTAGCTCAATACTAACCAAGTAAGTTAGTTTTCATACGCCCAAAAAAGCCCGCCTTTAAAATTAAAGGCGGGCTTGTTTATTTATATTTTAAATCGATTAAACGTTGTAAAAGAAATAAGGTGAGATTGGCTTAAATTTAAATCTAGTTTGTATTTATTTATACGGATTAGCATCGTCCGGGTTTTCTTGGGTTTTAAAGCGTTTATGCAACCAAAGGTATTGTGCAGGGTAGCGGCGAATCGCACCTTCTAACCATTCGTTATAGGCTTTTGCATCTTGCTCTTCATCGCCAGTTTCAGGCAGGGCTTCATAAAACTCTAAAATGTATTCTTGGCAGTCCTGCTTACGGTGGTAGCTATAAGGCACAATACGAGCGTTACCGCTTTTGCTTAAAAATGTTAGACCAGAAATCGTCGATGTACGGCGGCCAAATAGTGGTGCAAACACAGCGTATTTACGTCCGTAATCTTGATCCGGTGCATACCAAAGGGCTTTACCTCGATTCAAACAATCAATGAAACCTTTAACATTTTTTTTATGGTAGGCATGAGTCACATAACGGTAGCGGCCACCCATAATAATGGCGTTCATGAGTTTGTTATCAAGAGGGCGATAGGTCACATTCATTTCGGTGATCAAACTGGTCAGTGCACCAGCTAAATCTAAAATACTAAAATGTGCGCCAGCTAATACAACGCCTTGACCGTTATCTAAGTACTTATCTAAATGCTCTTTACCACGCACATCAAGGGTAGGTTTAAAACGTTTAAAATTTCCGAACCAAGAGGTTGCACTGTCTAAGTAGCCTTGCATGTTTTCATGGAAAATATCTTTTACCAGTGCGTCTTTTTCTTTGCGGGTTAAGTCGGGAAAACAAATGTCCACATTCACCTGTACCACATGGCGACGGCCTTTGGCTAAGTTATATGCAAGCCATGCCAGACCTTTACTGATTTTCCACTGCACCTTAAACGGCATGAGTTGGCTGATGAATAGAAATGCAATAAATAACCATACGCCCCAATATTTAGGCTTAAGAAACTCTATTCGCAGTAAGCGTGTATCTTCAATATGTTCAGGATTTTTTGTTTTTTTCATTTTTCTGGGCACTGTTTAAAAGACGCCATGGCACCTTAATTTAAATGAAGTTCGCAGACGAGACGATATTGAAATGTGACGTATGTTCGTCTGCGTAATGTAATTAACTATGGGCTTTAATGCTGTTAATTATGTTGGTGGTGCTGCAGCCGTCTTCAAAATTCAACACCTGAACTTGCCCACCATTTTCGATGACTTCTTTACCGCCGGCGATGTCTTCGATTTTATAATCGCCGCCTTTTACTAGAATGCTGGGTAACAACTTAGCTATTAAGCGTTGCGGCGTGTCTTCACTGAAGGGCACCACGTAGTCGACACTTTCTAAACCGGCTAAAACATCCATGCGGTGGCTGGTTGGGTTAATAGGGCGACCTTCACCCTTTAAGCGACGAACGGAGTCATCAGAATTCACCGCCACAATTAATTTGTCGCCCAGCTTTTTCGCATTTTTTAAATAACTCACATGGCCTGGGTGCAAAATATCAAAGCAACCATTGGTCATGACCAGGGTTTCCCCTTGGGCTTTGGCATCGTTGATGATTTCAAGCAGCGCGTCTTCATCCATGATACCGCCATGAGCAATTTCATCGGCTTTGGCTTCACGGCGCAATTCGGCAAGGCTCACTGTGGCGGTACCAAGTTTCGCTACCACTAGAGCGGCCGCTGTATTGGCAAGAGCCGTAGCTTCGGCCAGAGGGCTGCCTGCGGCGTAGGCGGCGGCCAAGACGCTGATGACAGTGTCGCCAGCGCCGGTGACGTCATACACTTCACGGGCGGTGGCTGCTAGGTGCACCGGTTGCTCGCCTTTTTGAAATAACGTCATGCCTTTTTCGCTGCGAGTCACCAATAGAGCATCAAGCCCTACGGTATTTAATAATTCAAAACCCTTGCTTAATAGTTCGGCTTCATCTTTACAGTGGCCAACCACTTGCTCGAACTCACTCATGTTGGGGGTGATCAGGGTGGCGCCTGAGTAACGTTTGAAGTCGCTGCCTTTTGGATCGATGAAGATGGGCTTGCATGCTTCCTTAGCTGCGCTAATGAAGGCTTCGATATTGTGTAGCGCGCCTTTACCGTAGTCACTGAGTATTACAACATCGCACTCATTGAGCTGCTGTTGATAGTTTTCAAACATGCCGGAGTTATCGGCATCAGCGAAGGACTCTTCAAAATCTAACCGGATCAGCTGTTGATGACGGCTTAATACACGCAGTTTGGTGATCGTAGGGTGGGTTGCAATAGGGGTGAACTGGGTTTTGATATTGTGATGGCCCAGTGTGGCCGACAGCACCTGAGCATTTTCGTCATTGCCCACCAAGCCCAATACACGGGTTTGAGCCGTCAGGCTGGCAATGTTGAGGGCCACGTTACCGGCACCACCTGCGCGGTCTTCAATGTCACTGACTTTTACCACAGGCACAGGTGCCTCTGGCGAAATACGTGAAGTTGGGCCGCTCCAATAGCGATCTAACATCACGTCCCCAACCACTAAGATACGGGCGTTGGCAAAGTTAGGAATACGCAAAGTCATGAATAGAAAACCAAATTATTTTATTAGCCGGCTATGTTAGCACAAGCGCGAGAGCGCGGCAGTGCCCTGTGCATCAGATATTGATGGGTTTTGAGTCATAGGGGTAATCATGGTTCGGTGATGTTAGAATACGGCACGTTTCAATGGTATACGATCACTCATGGCCAGATTCCTTTACTCCTGTTTGTTAAGTGTGTTGACCCCTTTTATTGTGCTACGCATGTTTATGCGCGCACGTAAGGCACCCGCCTATGCCCAGCGCTGGTGGCAACGTTTTGGTGTATTTAAGGGGCCAAAGCAGACAAATGGTAAACAAGGGGGCATTTGGTTTCATACGGTGAGTGTCGGTGAGTTCATTGCCGCGATTCCCTTGATTGAGCAAACTTTGCAAGCCTATCCTGATGAGCTCATTACCATTACTACCACCACGCCAACCGGCAGCGAGCAAGTGCAAAAACGCTTTGCACAAAAGCTCGGTAAGCAGGTGTTTCATGTGTATCTACCCTATGACTTACCTTGGTTTTTATTTGGCTTTTTGCGCAAAGTGCGACCTAAACTTTTAATGATTTTAGAAACAGAGCTTTGGCCTAATCTGATTCACTGCAGTAAGAAAGCCGGCTGCAAAGTTTTGGTGGTGAATGCGCGTTTAAGTGAAAAAAGCGCAAAAGGCTATGCCAAGGTATCCACTTTAGCGGCGCAAATGTTAAATACTCTGGATGGTTTAGCGGTACAAAATCAAACCGATGCACAACGCTTTACTCAGCTAGGTATGCCCCAGTGCGCTATGCAGGTGACGGGCAGTATTAAATTTGATTTAACCATATCCCCTGAATTACTCAATCAAGGTCAGGCGTTAAAACACAGTTGGGGAGTTAAGCGTCATGTCTTAATTGTTGCCAGTACGCACAAGGGTGAAGATGAGGTGGCCCTAGACGGTTTTAGTGCCTTACTTAAACAAGACCCTGAGCTGTTGATGATATTGGTACCGCGCCACCCAGAGCGCTTCAATGATGTGGCGAGCCTTGTGCAGCAGCGCGGTTTACGTTTGAGCCGACGCAGTTTGCTTGATGCTCATGAGCAAACTCAGGTGTTATTGGTAGATGCCATGGGCGAGCTCATGGCGTTTTTAGCGGCCAGTGATGTGTGTTTGATGGGCGGCAGTTTTGTTGAGAACGGTGGGCACAATCCCTTGGAGCCGGCTGCTCTTGGTGTGCCCGTGATCATGGGAGATAGCCAATTTAACTTCGCATTAATCTGTCAGCAATTGCAGCAGGCAGGTGGATTAATAACGGCCAGCCCTGAAGATTGGTCAAACATTGCCGCTCAATGGCTAGAAGATGGCCAGCTCAGGCAACAAAAAGGGCTGGCTGCTAAGGGTGTGGTAGAGGCAAATCGAGGCGCTAAACAAAAGGTCTTTGAGTGGTTACAGCAATTATTTGAAGCGAGTTAACCGGCGTAGCGTATTGGATTATCTATGCCAGCTTAAACAAAAAAGCCCAAACCAAGCGTTTGGGCTTTTTTGTTTCATTATTGATGGACCTTAAATGGAACTACTTGAACGCTTAGTAACCCTTGGTGGTGTAGTCGATTTTAAAGTCGATATGTTCTACCCGTGATACACCAGTTTCAATGGTGCCGTCATCGTTGAGTTCAATCCAGCGGTAACCTGGGCCTTCTTTATCCACATCAAAATCGCTGGATTCAGGGGTAAACTGCACACAGGTAGAGGGCGTGGATATAAAGCGCACTCCCTCCACCATATTGTCGCTATCTTGGTGAACGTGTCCCCAAAGAACAACGCGAACATTGTCATATTTGGCGATGATGTCTAATAAGGCTTGGCTGTTGCGAATTTGCTGGGTATCGAGCCATTTACAACCCATGGGTTTGGGATGGTGATGCATGGTAATAAGAGTATGAGTGCTAGAGTCTGCCTCGAGGGCTGATTCGAGCATGTCGAGCTGGCCTTGGCTGAAGTTACCAAAGACGCTGCCGGGTACCTGGCTATCCATGAGGATGAACTGCCAGTTTCCTTTTTTGATTACCGGCAGCATCTCTTTGTTTTCGCTCACCACTTCTAACATATTGGGGCGATAATCGTGATTACCTGGAATCCAGAACTGCTCTTTGCCGTCTTTATCGAGCAAATCTTTTAAGTACTGGTAGGACTCAATACTGCCGTCTTGACTTAAATCCCCAGTGCATAGGTAAAAGTCATAGTTATCTTGCTCACTATGAATCTTATCCATGACAGCTTCAAGGCTGGCCTGGGTATCCATACCGAGTAGTTTGCCCTCATCAGTGGCAAACAAATGGCAGTCAGTAATCTGTATAAATTTTTGCATGACTATGTCGGTCCGTACCCATCCGTAGGCGTCAAGAACATGAATTCAGCGCACTATAATGTTATTAGCTTAGTCACTTCCAGTGTCGGAGTCACATTTTAAAGGCTTAGGCTGGAAATTTAATTCAATATCCGCTTCCCCATGTTGCAGGCAATGCTCTAACCAGTCCGCTAAAAACTGGTTTATTTGATGTTTTTCATCTGGGTGGCGCATTTGCGGATTGGGGTAGTGATACACCCCATTAAAGCGGTGGTGGTGGTCAAATACAACCACTTCTGCCATACGCACGTCATGATAGAGGCGCACGTCCATATGAGGGGGTTGCAAAAAGTCATGCAGTTCGCTGACTTGCTCAATGGCAATGGTCAGGGTGTAAGGAAACTGTTCGGTAATGCTAAAGCGAATCCCTGTGCGCTGGCCAACCCCGCCGGTAATGGTGAATTCTCGGCCTGTACCGCTGTCCATTTCGGGCAGCAAGGTAAGTAAGCGCATGTAATTGCTTTCACATACCTTGGCAAAGTTGGTTAGGTCGGGCACATAGTGCTTGGCCATTATAGGGGTATCCCTGATTTATGAATGGGCCTGTTTGAGCAATCTTAACTCTAGCCACTGAAGCGCAATAATGGTCGCGGCGTTGCTGATTATACCAGAGCGCACTGCCTCAAAGGCATCGCTCGATGAGATCTTGGTGATCTTGATATCTTCAGACTCATCTTCTACCCCGTGCACGCCTTCAATGGTTGAGCTATCCACATGGGCCATAAAGATATGCAAGACCTCATCACAGCCACCGGAACTGGATAGGTAGCGGCTAACGGGGATAACATGGTCAATCTTGGCGCCGCTTTCTTCTTCTGCCTCTTTGATAGCAACCGCTTGGGGTGTCATGCCTTGCTCGATCATGCCGGCGACAATCTCGAATTGCCAAGGTGAGTCTTTTTCAATGGCACCAATTCGAATTTGTTCGGTCAATACTACCTTGTCCAGTGTTGGGTCATAGAGCAAAACAGCGGCTGCATCGCCTCGCTGAAATAACTCGCGGCTGATGCTTGGCCCCCACTGCCCATTGAACAACTTATGCTGCAGTGTGAGTTTAGTCATACGAAAAAATCCGTCATAACAGATCTCTTCGTCATGCACTTTTACGTCATCTTTAGTGTAGGTTGGCTTTAACATAGTGATAATTTTATATTTAACTCGGTCTTTGTATTCGATTTTGCAACAATATGTTGGTTTAGGTGTTTCTAATGTATGGTTCCAAGATGGCCAATAAGTGTTTAGAATCCGTGCAACTTCAGTTCTTCTACAGGAAGCAACCATGAAAAAATTGGCATTAGCCCTTTTTGCCTTAGGCGCCACAGTAACATCACAGGCGGCCGATCTTAAAAATGTTTTTGAGCAAGCCCTTGCCAATGACCCACAGCTGGCCGCGGAAGTGGCGCTAGCCGATGCTAACGCACAAAGCGAAGGCTTGGCGCGTCAGGCTATTTTACCCACTGTAACCTTGAATGCTGATATTGGTTCATCCAATGTGGAAGTGGGTGATAACCCAGAGCAAGAGTTCGATACAACCACCTATAGCTTGCAGGCCACGCAAACATTAATTGCACCAGAAAGCTGGTATAGCTATGGCGCGGCATCGGCTGCCACCGCCAGTGCGGAAATTGAACGTCGTAAGGCTGAGCAAAGCTTAGTTGTCCGTATTAGTGAAGCCTATTTCAATGTGCTGCGTGCCAATGCCGGTTTAGCATCAGCGAAAGCACAAGAAGCCGCGGTGAAGCGTCAACTTGAGCAAACCCAGCAGCGCTTTAAAGTAGGCTTAATAGCCATCACCGAAGTGCACGAAGCGCAAGCTATCTATGACGGTGCCACGGTTGAATTGATTGCCGCAGAAAGCCAATTAGATATTGCCTATGAATCCCTTGCCTTATTAACGGGTGAGCGTTATGACCGCATTAACCCATTAAAAGAAGATATCCCGTTAACGGGTCCTATTCCTGCTGACCGTACGCTTTGGGAGCAAAAAGCTTTAGGGCAAAACCTAGACGTATTAATTGCAGAAAAATCTCAATTATCGGCCGAGCGTAACCACAAATCTAAAATCTCGGGGCACCTTCCTACTGTGAATTTGGTTGGTCGATACACCTCGACTGATCAATTAAGTACCGCCAACCCTGACCAAGATGATATCACCTCTACTTATGTGGGGATTCAAGAT